>CAMASK010000019.1 GCA_945860895.1 Bacteriovorax stolpii | reverse complement strand
TGAGCTTGCCCGCAAACGAAATATTCGCATGCCTATTCGTCTGGTGAAAGGTGCTTATTGGGATGCTGAAACCATTGAGGGGGAGGCCCATCAATTTACTCCGCCACAATTTTTAAATAAAGAAGAGTCTGACATTCACTTTAGGCAATTAGTCCATTTGTCTCTTGAAAATGGTGAGTGGCTTCAATTGGCAGTGGGGTCCCACAATCTACAAGACCATGCTTTTTGTGAATCCTTAAGAAAATTAAAATTTCCGACAGCACCCGTTATTGAGCATCAATGTTTACATATGACCTATGAGGCACTTTCTCATGGACTTTCAAATATGGGCTGGCCCACCAGAAACTACATGCCGATTGGTAACTTGCTTGTAGGTATGGCCTATCTGGTTCGACGAATTATGGAAAACTCATCCCAAGTGGGAATTCTCTCGATTATGCGATCTCATCAAAAATCTGCAGGACTTATATCTCCGATTGAAGTTCACATCCAAAAGAAAAAAAATCATACCCTTCAATTTGATTCTTTCATTACCCAGCTAAAAAGTGATTTTAACCCAGTCAGGCCGGCCAGATTATTTATAAATCAAGAGCGGCAAGGTTTGGAACGAGAAATCAAAAATTATCAATCCTACTTTGATTCACATCAAGCTCAATGGCTCAAGAGTCCTAATCACAAAATTATTTGTAGCTCAAAGCCTGAGTTAATTTTAGGTGAAATTAAATTAGAAACCACTCAAAATGCTATAACTTCTGTCGCTAAGGCACAGGAAGCCTTAAAAGAAAGTTGGTGGAGTAAACAATCCCTTTCTTTGTACAGAGTTTCAATAATGCTTCGGGCGGCCGATATGATGCTGATTCAGCGATATAAGTTATCCGCCTTAATGATGTATGAGGCCGGTAAAACTATGACTGAAGCGCTTGCAGATGTTGATGAGGCAATTGATTTTATTAATTATTATGCTCGCCAGGAAATCCAGCTGCAATTATCTCAAGAGAAATTAACCAATCGTGGTGTGATTGCAGTCATTGCTCCATGGAATTTTCCTCTCGCTATTCCCTGTGGAATGACTGTGGCCCCTTTACTTGCAGGTAATGCCGTTATTCTCAAGCCTGCTGAGCAAACTCCTCTCATTGGCCAGGCCCTTTTTGAGCTCTTGATAGAGGCCGGTGTTCCAGCAGGTATTCTTCAAGTGATTCAAGGAGAGGGAGAAATCGTTGGTGCACCTTTAGTGAAACATCCAAATGTGGCCGGTGTTGTTTTTACTGGCTCAAAAGGTGTAGGACAATGGATTTTTCGCGAAGCTGCAGGAAAAATTCTTCCTCATTATAATCATCATTTTCTGATGCAGAAAAAAATTATTACAGAAATGGGTGGAAAAAATGCGATTATTGTTACTAATAACTGCGAGCTTGATGAGACTATTTCAGGAATTTTATACGCGGCTTTCGGACACGCTGGTCAAAAATGTTCAGCCGCTTCACGAGTCATTGTCCATAAAGAAGTAAAAGAAGCCCTTGTTCAACGCTTAAAAGAGGCGGTAAAGGATCTGAAAGTTGGAGCAGCTTTAGATCCTTCAACTTCAGTTAATCCTCTTATTACTGAAGTTGATCAGATCAGAGTAAGAAAGATTATTGAAGAAGCAAAAGACGAAGTCATCCGCAGTCATGGAAAAATTATCATTGATCGCTCTTTTGAAAAACTGCCGGGCTTTTCAGTGGGACCAGCTGTCCTTGAAATCCCTTTGCGCGAAGCTCGTAAAAAAGAATCTTGGGCCCAAAGAGAAATATTTGGTCCTGTTATTCACATCATTGAGTACGAATCTTTAATTGAAGCCATTGAACTTTTCAATGTCACTGAGTACGCACTTACTGGTGGAATTTACTCTCAGTCCCAGGATGACATAGATTTCTTGCTGAGATTTTTGCGCGCAGGAAATCTCTACATTAATCGTCCCAACACTGGAGCTCGAGTGGCAATTGAACCTTTTGGAGGCTTTAAATTATCAGGAACAGGGCCTAAGGCCGGTGGCAGTGAATATTTAATGCAGTTCCATTTTCCTTTAATCAATCTAGAAGTGAAGCCTCATCAGATTCAGTGGTCGCCATCCTCTGGCTATCAATTGCATTTACCCAAACCAAGTCTTATCAGTATATCTGGTCGAATTGCTCGTTTTGGGAATTTTTCTAATGAGTTTATGAATCAATATGAGCTCATTATTGGGATGGTAAACGAAAAAGAGAAAGCCGAACTAGCTAAATTTATCCATTGGGTTAAAGAAAACCTTCAGGATTTTTTAACTTCTAAGCATCTGAACCACGTCATTCCTGGTCAACTTAGCTATAACGACAAGTCGATGGTAAAGGAAGCCGGTTTATTTGTTATGGTTTCCCCACGGCCTAGTTTCAAGGCGATTTGTTATCTCATGGGTGCCATGTCTTTAGGCTCCGGTATTTCTATTGCTTGCCCAACTCAAGAAGCCTACTCAACTTGGAAGGGGATTCTTGATTTTGCATGGAAGGCGGGATTTTCAAAATCAAATCTTGATATTTCTCTTGTGAGTGGCCACGATCTAACAACTCTCCTTGAGAATTCTGGTTACAGTTATGTTTATTGTGGTAATTATACGCAATACCACCAGGAATTATATCAGCATCTACTTGACGGAAAATCTCTTCAGGAAAACATGCGTATGATCCTTTCTGAAAATGATGGAAACTTAATGCACTCGCCATCTCAAATACTGGATAATTTTGTCTGGACCAGATCCATTGCGGTAAATACCATGAGACATGGCGCACCTCTGGAGTTAGATACATGAAAATTTTAATCCTTGGGGCCGGGAACATGACTGAGGCGATTCTTGAAGGTCTCAAAAATGAAGCTGATCTGTCCGAATTCTATATCTATTCTCCTTCCGGAATAAGTGCCAGAGAGCTTGCCAAAAAAGTGGGAGCAAAATCTGTCTCCTCGTTGGATGAAGTTAAAGATCCTGCCTTTGTATGGATTGGTTGCAAGCCCCAACAACTAAAAGATTTGGCAAAAAATATAGCTGGAAAATTTTCTAACGCTACTTTCGTTAGTATGCTGGCAGCATCATCTGAGGCCGATCAATTAAAATTACTTCAGGTAAAGAAATTAATTCGTATCATGCCGAATCTATCTGTGAGATTTAAATCTGGTGTTACACTTGTAAGTTCTCAAACTGGCGCGCAGGAAGTTAATAAGATAGTTGCTCTTTTCTCACTATTGGGACTGGCCTTGGAAGTAGGGGAAGAAGAATTGGAAGAGTTGACACTTTTAACAGGCTCGGGCCCCGCCCTCTTTTATGAATTCACTAAATATCTCACCCAAAGTTTTTCTTCCTTAACTGAGAATGAACGGGAAAGACTTGGCAGAATGGTGCTCACTGGTGCGGGGGATTCTGTTAGAATGAATTATCACCCACTTTCAAAACTCATTGATGGAGTCACATCCAAAGCTGGAGTCACGATTGCAGTCCTTGAGGCCTGGCGCCAATCATCATTACAAAATGAAATTAAAGCAGGAATTGATCAAGGAAAATTGCGTAGTTTGCAGATCAAGGACTCTCTTCGTCAAAGCTAAAGTTTGATTTTTCATTTGATAATTCTTTAAACAGTTCGCTATCGCAAAAAGTTTCTTTGACGTAGTTCAAGCAACTGTTTAAATCTTTTTGCTTATGTTTGGTATTAAGTTTTTCCCTGGTACTTTTATCGAGATAGACCTGGTTTTCCCTTAATAACTCATCAATAAATGAACAAGTGCAGTTCTGATCGCAATCTTCGATTAGAGCTTTAATTTCAGCTTCATTGTCGAGCATGGCCTCAAGATCATCTTGAACAACTTCCATGCGTGGGTTAATAGTCCTAAGGAGTAAGGAGGCTTCATCGACATCCGGTATACAGCTAATTGGCGCCATTTCCAGATCAAATATTTTATTTAGCAATTGTGTGCTCAGTATGATTTCTCCTCTGGAAAAATCCTTCGTTGCGTTTGGCTTCGGTTGAGTGTCTAGCATCGAGCAAGAACAAAAAATGAAAGCTAAGATAATATGTTGAAACATGAGCTGGTCTGATCCTTTTCACATTTAGTATACACGCCCGATGAAGGAATCGGTTTAAAGGGGTAATTACTTGAGTTAAATAGACAAAAACAAGAGAAGACTTGTCCCTATATCAGAAATATTGATTTTTTTCTTGAAATTAAGCATACTTGATTTAGAGGTGGTCTATGGAAGAAAATATCCGTTCTATTCTCAATCAGTTTCATAGTAAAAAGAAGATAGGATCTGATACTCAAAAGTCAGATGCTTTTTCTAATAATGAAGCATCAAGTTCTGAAATTCCTGATGTATTTTTTGATCTTGTTATACATCAATTTAAAATCAATCGTTCAGAAATCGCCCTTTTAATGTATCTTTATCGCCAGATCTGGTGTCGACCCAATCTTTACAAATCCCATGGTATTGGTCCGCTGAATTCTTACGCGCAGATGGCTTTACAGCTTCACTTTACACAGGATGAACTCGCTCAGAATTTAAGTTCTCTTCAAAATTTTGGCTTTATTGAAACCGTCAGATCGGGACAGTATTTTGTGAGAAAGTATTTTACTGAGGAACTCGATCTCAATTACGGTCAGGACTACGATTAATTCTTTAAGAGAGTAGGGTATTGCGCTGCTAAGTTTACGTCTAAAAACCCTCGCGGGCCATTATCATCATTGTTCAGCTGTTTGGGATATTGGCTGTGATCACGGTCTCTTGGGCCTGTCTTTTCAGACCAGTCCAGAGGTGAAATTCATCCATCTAGTAGATCCTTCAATTGATGTTATTAACAAATTAAAAAAGACTATTAAAGATTCGTATATTCCGAGAAAAGAAATCATAAAATTACATTATAAAAAAGAGCAAGAGGTAGTTCTTGAAAAGGATTCTAAAATAATCTTTATTGCTGGTATGGGTGGTAAGGAAATCGGAAAAATCTTACAACACCTAATACTCCAGGTAACGGCAAATGACCGTTTTGTCATATCACCTCATAGGAATATATTGGAGCTACGAGAATTTTTGGCCAGTAGCCCTTTAAGGTTAGTTGATGAAACTGTCATTAATGAAGACGGTCAATTTTATCAAATTCTGTGTCTTTGCTTGAATGATGGTTTATCAAAAATCTCTCAATTTGGGCATAAGATTTGGATGGGGCCTTTAGGCGAAGAGTACCGTGCCCATCAATTAAAAAGATATGAACACCACCAAGATCCACTTTCTAGAAAATTTTTGGCTTTTCTCACCGATTTTAGTTCATAAAGAAATTTCATGATATAATACATTATGCCTGGTCCACATTTGTTTTATTATTTTGGTGATGACGAAGCTTACTTTCGTGCCCTCAATGATGGGTTCAGAAAACTTCATGGAAAAAGCTCCATGAAGTTTTCGCGTTTTTATGAGTCTGATGAATCAAAGATCCAGTCTTTCTTCTTAAAAATTCATAATGATAAGCCTGCAGTTGTGTTTATTGATTTTTCTAAACAGACCCAAGATTATCTTCATCTGGCCCGTTTACTTGCAAGAAGTCCTTTTGATTTTACTTTTATTTTAGTTGGCTTGCTTGATTACTTATCACCGCCTGAACTTTTGAAAGAAAGTATAGCTACAGGTACGAACCTCACTTTCATTAAAAGTGCTGAAAATTTTGATGTCGTATTTAGCGTAGGCAAGCTATTAAGGCCAGATGATGGTACTGATCATGGTTTTGCTAATGCCTCTTTAAAAGAGGCTTGGGAAGCTGGTGTACTCTGTAAAATTGGTTACGTACATTCAGAAGGCTTGCACATTGAAACTGATTATAAGCTCTCAAAGGGTGATCGGGTGATTTTGGAGCACCATTGGTTCGAGAAAAAAATTGTTCCTTCCAAACAAGTTTCCGTGAAAGATAGTTCTTCGATAAACATGTTTTATCAATTCAAATTTAATGCTGATTTAGATTTTATGTTCATAGATGATTTTTTTCCACCTGAAGGAATGAGTGAAGCTAGGATTAAAGAAAAACTCAATCAAAAAGACGGCTACATAAAGTATCACAAAAAACAATTAGAACGTTGGATAAATGATAATTTGGATACCTCTCTGGAAAAGCAGGCAAAAATTCTTGTGGTTGATAAGCAGTTTCATTTTTATCAGAACCAAGCGAGAACAGATAAATACCCCTACATCATACGCTGTGTTCCCTTTTTTAATGATATCCAGCAAGAACTTGATCGATTAAGGCCAAAGGTTATTGCGATTGAAATAGAAGCAGGGGAGGTTGCAAAAAACTCACTCGATTCTCTTAAAAAATTAGTTCAATTACTACTTTCGAATTTTTCTGATTTAAATCCATACATCATGTGCTTTAACACTAAAGAAACATCTCAAAATCTTCAGACTAAGTTTCATTACACGAATATTTTAAGTCATGCGGATGAACTTTCGCCCGATTTATTAATTAAACTGGCTGACTTACTTCAAAAGAAATTAACGATTAGCTCTCAGGAGAAGGCAAAAAAAGACGATCTTATTAAGAAGCAATTGAAGCATTGGTTAGATGATAACTTAGATAGTTCTCAGGAAAAATGGACTAAAATTCTTGTAGTTGACACTCAATCTGACTCTTTCCAGAATAAGGTACGGCCTGATAAACACACTTATACTATGAGGTGTATTCCCCATTTGACTGAAATCCAGCAAGAACTTGATCAACTGAAACCAAAGGTTATTGCGATTGAAATAGAGTCAGGAGAGAATGCAAAAAATACACTCGATGCTCTTCAAGGGTTAGTTCAATTAATACTTTCGAATTTTGCTGATTTAAATCCATATATCATTTGCTTCAACACTAAAGAAACAACTCAAAATCTTCAGAATATACTTCAGTATTCTAACATTTTAAGTCTTGCAGCCGAACTTTCGCCCGATTTATTAATTAAACTGGCTGACTTACTACAAACGAAATTAACGAATACATCTAATGAGAAGGCGCAAAAAGATGATCAGGTGCGAGTTTATATTAAGAAAAATAATGTTGCTTCATTAGCAAAGATCTTAAAAACTGTTACTGTGATCAAAATCTCGGAAACAGATATGATTATTCAGTCTGAATTTCCATTTCTTCCCGGCACAAACCTGCATTTTACAAAGCCAGTTCAGATGTTTGTTAATGTACAACCGATCAAGAAACCAAGCGGAAAAACACCTGAATATCATGGGCTCATTCATAGTATTGGTGAGATAGAAAAAAAAGAATTACGCCATTTTGTGAACTCTGTTTTCTTTAGGGATCATGATGCTCAATTAATCGCAGAAAATGAAGAATTTAAAAAATTAAACGAAGCCAAATTGATTGAAAAAAATAGCAATCAAGAAGAAAATGAATAATAGTAATTTAAAACCCATGCCTTGATTTTTCCATCCTGAAGATTTAAAGTCTCCCAATGAAACTACCTATTAAAATTATAACTACAATCTTCTTAATCTACTTCATTCGCCGCTGTATTGATGCCTATAAGGCTTTAAACCAAAAGAGCAGTGAAGTTCACCAACCAATGCCTCAGAGCAATGAAAACGTCATAAATGCTGACTTCAAAGTGGTTGATTAATATAGCGTGGTTGAGGAAGCCTAGCTTTTCAACGACGAAACTCAAGCGATCTGACGCATTGCACGATAATCTTTCTTATCGTGCAGGATATTTTACTTAAGAAATGCCTATTTATCTGCTTTGATGATAGCCATTTCAGATTCACTGAATATCAAGCTTCCAATAATGGACAATACACATGATTAAATTTGCATTTTTATTTTTAGTTAGTTTATCCGCCAATGCGGCCTCATTTGATTCTATCATCAAGGCCTTGCCAGACTGCAAACCTGCTGAGTCAAGCACCACAAATAATCCCTTGATGGCACAAGCAAAATTAACCACAAGAATTGTGGGAATCGACAAAGGTAAATGTAAGCTCATAAAAATGATGAAAGAAAAATTAATGGAAACCTGCTATCTCAATTCAAGAGAACAAAATAATATCAAAAATAGCAGATCCCTTGCCAAGGCATTGGCCGAACCTGGTGTTTGCACCAGAACTCAGATGTCACTTTAAACGCCGCTGATTACAGGAAAAACACAAAAGCCTTAAATTTTTCGCTGATGAATCACCACCAATTGCAAATGGCTTGATGTGATCATACTCAATTTTATAAGTACTCTGACATTTCGTGCATCTACCTTTGTCTCTAAGATAAACTTCTTTTTTAACAATTGCAGAAACATAGCGAGTTTCGCACGGCGACGCCGGCGCCGTAGTGAACTTTGCGTTAAGTTTATATTTTTTTGTTTTTAAATCTTCTAAAGTGTTTTTGAAAATTCTTTTAAAAAGTTCATCATTACTTAGACGGCTATGGGCCACTAAATTTTTAATTTCATCCAAAAGCGTAACCGTCTCATTAGTGAAATTGAATTTCATCGTAGTGATAGTAACAGTCGTTTGCTTTTGAGTTTCTTTTGGTATTAAGGGAGCTGATTGAAATCCTAGTAATGTTTTCGAGCATTCGCGAGATGACTGGTCTTCAATCTTTTTGAGAATTTCTAATTTAAGTTCAGGGTTATTAATTCGCTCATTTTTAAAAAGATTACCGGCCATCGCCAAATTAGTAAGGGTCAAACTCCCCTCAACAATTTTCTTTTCAATTGCAGGTATTTCATTCAGAAGTCTAGAAGCTTGTATTCTTCGGTTGGCCGATGGTTCGGAATAACCTAATTCGTTGACCGCATAATCAAATAATGAACCATAACCCAGATCCGAAAATAATCTTCGTCTTTCTATTTCTCTGAGATGTTTCAGAACTTGCAACGATATTTCTCTCTCATCGCCAGCGAGCTTTTTAGTGTCTTGCAATAACTGTTTGTCAGATAAATTTTGTATTTTCATGAGGCCGATTTAACAGGGTCTCATATTTACTGAAAATGTAATTTTAGTTAATCAAAGAGATTTTTCAATGCTGCATCTGCAGGACAAAGTCTTATACCAGCATCCCCAAAACACACCTTAACGGCTCAGCAGCTCCCCAAAGAAGCTGATCACCACAAGTAAATGCATTGAGATACTCATCACCTAAAGTCATCTTACGGACGCGCCCAATAGGAATATCTAATTTACCAGACACAGCGGCAGGAGTGAGTTTCGTTAATGTTTCTGCTTTATTATTAGGAATTAGTTTTACCCATGGATTTGCCTCGGCAATTAAACTCTCCACTGTGGAAAGTTCCACGGATTTTTTAAGCTTAATAGTCATCGCCTGAGAATGACATCTAAGTGCACTCACACGCACACATGTTCCATCCACCGGAATGATTTTATTTGTTTGAAGAATTTTATTCGCCTCAACCTGGCCTTTCCATTCTTCTTTACTCTGACCAGAAGGAAGTTCTGAATCAATCCAAGGTAAAAGATTAAGCGCCAATGGATGAGCAAAATTGGTTTTCGGAAAATCCATAGAACCTATTAAAGTGTTTGCCTCTTTCTCCATTTCCAGAGCACCTAATCCAGGATTTGCCCCATATTTGTTTCCTACCGTTTGCATTTGCTGCAAAAGTTCCAGCATATTTTTGGCGCCGGCACCCGAGGCGGCCTGATAAGTCATGGAACTCACCCACTCCACTAAATCGGCTTTAAATAGTCCGTGCAAAGCAATGAGCATCAACGAAACTGTACAGTTTCCGCCCACGAAATCTTTCATTCCCTTACTTATTGAGTCTTGCACAATCTGGCGGTTCACAGGATCCAAAACAATGACAGAATTATCTTTCATTCTCAAAGTGCTGGCCGCATCCACCCAGTAACCATTCCAGCCGCAAGTTCGCAAGCTTGGATAAATCTCCTGAGTAAACTCTCCACCTTGGCAGGAAACGAGAATATCCATTGAAGCTAGACTTTTTACATCGATAGCACTCAAAACTTTAGGGAATCCATTGGCAACAACTGGTGCCTCTTCGCCACCTTTAGAAGTTGAAAAGAAGTAAGATTCCATTTTTGAGAAATCATGTTCTTCTTTCATTCGCTCCATCAAAACTGAGCCAACCATTCCACGCCAACCAATAAAACCGACTTTTTTCATGAATACTCCCCTGCAAATAAACATCGCCAAAAAAAAAATAAAAGTAAACTTCCAAAATCATTTTTAATTTCATATCATTTTTATAGTGCCTGAAGAGGTGCGGCTTTTAGGTAAGTACATGTTACCCAGGGAAAAGCCGCCGAAGTGAGATTGTATCTCATTGGTCATTTGGAGTTGAGTCTCCGTGATTGTCACAGAAAAACTGTGGAGTGCTTCGGGTAGGTTAAGGCCAAAGCCTCCTATCCATACACCCCCATTATATTTAGCTCCAGGAGATAAAATGAAACGTTCTTACGTGGTTTCAAAGTTTGGCGGTACTTCAATGGGTGGTCGCCAGGAGATGGAAAGAAGTGCAGTGATCAGCATGGAGAGAAATTCCAACATGGTAGTGGTCTCGGCTCTATCTGGAACCACTGATAAACTAATTCAGGTCGCAAAGCTTGCTTCTAGAGGTCTCACTGAAGATTGCGAAAAAATGGTTTTCTCTATCAAAGAGCGCCACCAGGCCCTAATGAATGAATTGCCAAAAAATACTAGGGCCATCAAAATCCTTTCAAATTATTTCGATGAACTAGATCTTTTAGTTCAAAACATCTCTCTTTTAAAAGAACTCACTCCTAAGGCCCATGACCATATTCTAAGTTTGGGCGAGCGTATGTCTTCACTTCTTTTCAGTGAAGTTCTTAGAAATAAATTACAAAACCAAACGGTAGAACTTCTTGATGCCCGCAGCATGATTAAAACCGATTCTAATTTTGGCAAGGCCACTCCCCTCATTGAAGACATTGCCAAGGCCTGCAAAGCTTTAAATGATAAAACTGTCTACGTGACACAAGGATTTATTGGCTCTGATCACGATGGCAATACGACAATTCTAGGTCGCGGTGGTTCCGATTATTCAGCAGCACTTTTTGCTGAAGGCATGAATGCGACTACACTCGAAATTTGGACCGATGTGGCCGGCATAGCAACCACTGATCCTCGCTTATGCACTAGTGCCAAAATTATTCACGAAATCAGTTACGCAGAAGCAGGCGAGATGGCCCAATATGGGGCGAAGATTCTTCACCCCGCAACCATTGCACCGGCAGTGAGAAAATCCATTCCCGTTTTTGTGGGATCAACTTTTGAAAAAGATTTACCGGGCACCTGGATCAGAGAGACAGTTGAAAATCGTCCCGCAGTTCGCGCTATTACGAAGCGCGCTCATCAGGCACTTCTTACTATTTGCAATCCCAACATGTTAAATGCCTACGGCTTCATGGGTGAAATCTTTGGGATGTTCGGCAAACACCGCATCTCGGTTGATTGCATTACCACTTCCGAAATTTCCATTGCAGTGACTGTAGACAATGCCACTTTAGACAATCAAAAATTCATTACAGACCTCAAAGGCATTGGACAGGTGAATGTGGAAACCGGTTACTCACTTATTTCTCTAATTGGAAATGATCTCTTCAGCCGTTCAAGCCTTGCAAAGAGTATTTTCAATTCTGTGGATGAAGCTTCAATCCGAATGATGAGCTTAGGAGCGAGTTCTTATAATTTTAACTTCCTCGTCAAAGAAGAAGAGTCCACTACTTGTATTCAAAAACTGCATAAAGCATTAATTGAAGGCCATAAGTGAAAATTGCTCTCTTAGGTAAAGGCAAAACCGGCTCAAAAGTTCTGGAGAATAAAATTCATCAGATCTTCGCTTTTGATTCAAAAAATCCCCCAACTTTCGAAAGACTTGAAACTTTCGATGTCATTATTTCTTTTTTACCAGGGGATGCTTTCAAAAGTTATATTCCTCTGTTGGTAGAGACCAAATTACCAGTAGTCATTGGATCGACTGGACTAGAATGGCCTGCAAACTTAGACCAGACCTTGAAAGACCGAAAGCTCTCATGGATCTATGCCACCAATTTTTCTTTGGGTGTAGCCGTAGTTAAGCAAATGCTGAATAAACTCTCCCATGCGCAGAATTTTTTCCCGAATCACAAAACCTCCATTCATGAGATTCACCACACTCATAAAAAAGATGCTCCAAGTGGGACCGCCCTCAGTATGGAAGAATGGATGCATGAAAAGTGCTCGATAACTTCAGAGCGCACCGCAGATGTGATCGGTTTTCATGAACTGACCTTTGATACAGGATATGAAAAAATTAAACTCAGCCATGAGGCCCTGGACCGTAAGCTCTTTGCCGATGGTGCAATCTGGGCCGCCGAATATTTATTTAAAAACAAAAATCCCGGACTAAATTCATTCCAGGAAATTATTGAGAGGACTCTATGAACTTAACAAACTACACGTTGTGGACTGCCGTTGTGACTCCCCTGACTCAAAGTTTTAAAGTTGACTACCCTGCTTTTGGTTCTCTCATCAATGATCAGGTGGAAGCTGGAAATGGATTACTAATTTTAGGCTCGACTGCTGAAGCTCTTAACCTCACTTTGGAAGAAAAAAAGAAAATTGTCGATTTTGTGGTTGAGATGAAGCCTAAGGCACCCATCATGATCGGAGTCGGTGGTCATCAATTAGAGGAAACTCTTGAGTGGATTAATTTCCTTGAAACAAAAAATATCCAGGCCTACCTCATGGTCACTCCCCTTTATGCTAAACCCGGTCCAATGGGGCAATATCAGTGGTTTAAAGTCTTATTAGATGCCGTCACTCGTCCAGCAATGCTTTATAATGTTCCTGGCAGAACCGCCGTTGCCATGTCAACTGAAGCTGTTGAGAAATTAGCTAACCATAAAAACTTTTGGGCCATTAAAGAGGCCAGTGGTTCAGTGGATAAATTCAAAGGATACCTTGCGGCCGCTAAGGGTAAAGCTGTTTACTGCGGTGATGATGCTCTCATGCCGGAATTTGCCCTGGCCGGAGCTGCTGGATTAATTTCCGTGGCTTCAAACGCCTGGCCAAAAGAAACCAATCTCTATGTTAAGCAGTGCTTGAATAAAACTTTCGACGATAAACAATTATGGACGGACGCTTCTAATAGTTTATTTGTTGTTAGTAACCCGGTTCCTGTCAAACGCTTGATGTTTGAAAATGGAAAAATTCAGACTCCCTTTATGGTGGCGCCCCTTAGTCATGAGGATATGACAGATGCTTCACCAGTACTTAAGGCCAATGATCAAGTGAAAAACTGGTTTCAAAGGAATGCAAAATGAACTGGATGGAAACTCTCGATCTTCTAGAAAAAGGTCTGGTCCGTGCCGCCCAAAAAATTGACGGAAAATGGGTCGTCCAGACGCAAGTAAAAGAAGCGATTCTCGCGGCATTCAAAGCAGGCGAATTAAAAGAATTTCCTAATGGGTTTGTGGACAAACACACTCTCCCCGCTCGCGAATTTAAAGTGGAAGATAAAATTCGCATGGTGCCGGGCGGATCCTCTGTGCGCCGTGGAGCCTATATCGCTTCAGGAGTCATTATCATGCCACCGGCCTATATCAATGTGGGAGCCTTTGTCGATTCCGGTAGTATGGTAGATTCTCATGCACTAGTGGGAAGCTGTGCCCAGATCGGAAAAAACGTTCACCTTTCAGCGGCCGTCCAAATCGGTGGAGTCTTAGAACCTATTGGCCAGGCCCCAGTGATTATTGAAGATAATGTCTTCGTAGGTGCAGGTGCGGTTATTGTCGAAGGCATTCAAGTCTGTGAAGGAGCAGTCATTGCTCCAGGAGTAATTCTCTCAAAAGGCATTCCGGTTTATGATTGTGTGAATGAAAGAATTCTCGCCCCTGGTGAACCTATTCCCGCCCATGCCGTGGTGGTGCCTGGGACCAGGCCATTTTCAAAAAATGATTGGGCCAAAGAAAATAATCTGCAACTTCAATGTGCACTCATTATCAAATATAAAGATGCCAAAACGGCTGCTGCTTTAACGCTTGAGGATCTTCTTAGGTGAAGTGACAGGAAAAGAATCAGAATAGAGGCTACACTCTGTGATCATTGGTACATCTGGATCCAGAGTGAGCAGCACTGACATGCTGGAGAGTTGGGCATTTTGCAGGCAAGGCAATAAATGATTCTCTTTAGAAATGGTAATTGGTTTCTCAAAGACATCCAAAGTAATGATGGCCTCTTTTTCCTTCCATTCAATTTTTTCAATACGATCCACTATTGTCTTTAATTTTGTTTTGCCAGCCGCAAAAATTGTCAAAATCATAAAAAACAAAATAAACCATTTCATAGTGTTCCCCTGATGGATGTGAGCTTAATCAACAATGAGCTCTCTCTTCAAAGGACAATGCTAAAGCAGAGTTAAATTTGTTTATGAAGTAAATGAAAGATTAAAGCGCAATCTTTAGGCATAAAAAAAGGGGCCCTGCACGGCCCCTATTTTTTTGGCTACATTCAAGCCAGAAGTCCTTCTCTGGTCTATCAAATCATCCTTGATTCTTAATTGTTGCTTAAATTATTCTAAAGTTTCTGATGTAGTGTGGGAAATGTTCTTTTTCTTACTTTTGCTAACTTGCTAGGCAGCATGCCATGGATGTAAGAATTTGAAAGGATCAATCACAAAGTCTTGTCATTAATTGTTTTAAAAAAAAAGGCCCTAACGGGCCTTTTTGCTCTGTTATGATTTCATTGAGGCCATGGCTTCAGTTCGCAGATCCTTTCTCAGGATCTTGCCGACATTAGATTTAGGGAGTTCATTTCTAAACTCCACTATCTTCGGAACTTTGTATGAAGTTAGGTTATCACGGCAGAATTTCATGACTTCATCCTTAGACAAGGAATCATCTTTTTTAACAATGAAAACCTTTACTACCTCACCAGACTTTTCATCTGGCATCCCGATGGCCGCACATTCCAGCACTTTCGGATGTTGAGCAATTACATCTTCAAGTTCATTCGGATAAACATTGAATCCAGAAACTAGAATCATATCTTTTTTACGATCAACGATCTTGGTATAGCCCTGTTCATCCATATAGCCCAGATCACCAGTTTTAAAGTAGCCATCTCTAGTCATAACTTTTGCTGTTTCATCTGGACGATTATAATAACCGGCCATCACTTGAGGTCCACGAATACAAATTTCGCCAATCTCGCCTATCGGCATTGATTTACCATTATCATCTTTGATCTCAACTTCAGTTGAGGGAAGGGGAAGACCAATAAGACCGTTATAATCCTTGAGTGTCATTGGATTAATACAAGCAGCAGGTGAAGTTTCAGTTAACCCATAAGCTTCAATGAGTGGTCGACCAGTCACTTGTTTCCAGCGCTCTGCCACAGCTTTCTGAACTGCCATACCACCACCCAGAGAAACTTTCAGGTGACTGAAATCAAGTTTTTTAAATTCTTCATTATTCAAAAGACCATTAAAAAGAGTATTCACTCCTGTAATCGCTGTGAACTTCCATTTCTTTAACTCTTTCACAAATCCCGGAATGTCTCTTGGATTAGTGATTAAAACGTTTAAAGCACCTACTGAATTGAAGATAAAGCAGTTCGCAGTTAAAGAAAAAATATGATAAAGCGGCAAGGGAGTGATGATGATTTCTTTACCATCCGTAATCAGATTTTTAATCCAGGCGCGGGCCTGAAGCATGTTGGCCACAATATTTTTGTGAGTTAAAACCGCACCCTTTGCCACACCAGTCGTTCCACCTGTGTACTGAAGGAATGCTGTGTCCTCTAATTTTACATCAATTTTCTTGAACTTATCCGCATTTCCTTTTGACAAGCATTCTTTAAAATTAATTGCATTGGAGATATTAAAGGGAGGCACCATCTTCTTCACATTCTTAATAACAAAATTAACAATGTAGTTTTTTGGAAACTTAAGCATGTCGCCGATCTCGGTTAAGATCACTGTTTTAACTGGCGTTGCCGCAATTATTTTTTCAAGAACAGAAGCTGAATTGGCATAAATCACAATGGCCTTACATCCAGCATCTTTCAATTGGTGCTCAAGCTCTCTTGGCGTGTAGAGAGGATTCACGTTAACAGCAATTAATCCAGCTCTCAAAATTCCAAATAGGGCAATTGGATATTGAAGAATATTTGGCATCATAAGCGCAACGCGATCGCCCTTTTGTAATTGCAGATCATTTTGCAAATAGCTGGCGAATTTTTTACTTAATAAATCTACCTCGCCGTAACTTAAAGTTGTTCCCATATTGTGAAAGGCCGCAAGCGTTCTAAACTTTGTAAAACCAACATCCAAAACATCATTAATTGAAGAATACTCATTGGGATTAATTTCATAAGGGACACCTGCATCATAACCTTTGTGCCAAATCTTCGTCATTTTACTCTCCATAAAATTATTTTTTCATCTGATTTTGAATCTTGTGAATTACCTGATCAAAAGTTTTATACAAATCATCATCATGGGCCTTGGCAAAGAATTCAGTGGCGCCACTGTAGATAGTGACCTCAGAGCAAAAATCAATTCCTTCGCGCCAACAAGTCCAACGGATATCTGTTTTGGGACCAAGCCATTTCAAAAATTTTTCGGATTTATCACGAATGATTTTATCAAGTGCCGGAGTATGGTCCATATGACGGAAAGTTATATTTAAATTCATCGTTTTCTCCTTGATGGCTTATTATAAAACCTTAGGATGGATGACTTATAGTATCAATAGCCTGAGTGATTTACTTATTTCTGCAAAACAAAGCGAACTGAAGCGGGAAGGATCTCGCTGGGAATTTCCATAAAACTGTGATGAGGGACAAAACCGTACTGAGCGTAGTAATAAAAATAGGAAATCTTGAAATTGGCATTATTTAATTCTTTTTCTAAATCCAAACTATCCAAAATTCTTCTCACGGGTTTCCATTCATTAAACATCTGCCAGAGCACATTATTTTGATCGAACATAAAGCCATCAGGAATATAAAGTTTTTTTCGATGAACCATCGTCTCGGCCACAAAGATCCCTCTTTGCGACAAATGATCCCTTATGAGCTGCAAATAAGAAAAACGAGCGGGATCATCGGTTAAACAATGAAGGAGATGAGAATCTACAATTAAATCAAACTTTCCATTGATGTCTAAATCTGGATAAGTCACATCTCCCACAACAATTTTCGGATGAAGGTTTTCCAGAGCAAATAATTGCTCAGCTTGATGGAGGGCCGAAGGAGAAAAATCTACCAAAGTAACATCAGCACCCATTCGAGCAAGGTGTAAAGCTAGACCACCTCGGCCAGCACCCATTTCACAAACTTTCAAACCCTGCCAATCCAGACCACTCAGGAATCTATCTTTAGATTCCTTAACGTAATTGGCCAGACCTTTGGAATAGGTCAAAGCGTCCTGAATCATGTCACCCGGAGGGCGACCTTTTTCAGAATTAAATGAATTTTCGTAAAACTCCTGCAAACTCATAAAAAAAGTGTAAAGTACTTAACCATGACAAAGCAAAAACATTTTTACCTTTTTCGGGGATTAATTCGCGAAGCTAAACATTGGGCCGATTTTCCTGAGCTTCTTCAGTCTGCCTTTCCAAATGCAAAGATCACGACTATTGACATTCCTGGCGCCGGTGTTTATTTCCGCTCCCCTTCCCCACTCTCTATTCGAAAAATGGTTGAAGAAATGCGTCGGGTATACCTTGAAACCAAAAAAGCTTCAGATGATTCCATTCTTTTGGCCATTTCCTTGGGGGGAATGATTGCGGCCCAATGGCTTAAGGCCTATCCGCAAGATTTCAATCAGGCAATATTAGTTAATACGAGCTACGGTGGAATTTCGGGCCCATTTGATCGATTGAAATTCAGTGCCCTGATGCATTTGCTTAAAGTGCCTCTGCTTAAAGGTCGGGCCAAAGAAGCACACATCCTTAGACTCGTCAGTAATCATAAAAACCGTTTTGATAAAAATCTGAATCTCTGGGAAGCCATTCAAAAAGAGCGTCCAGTAAGCCTTGCCAACACTATCCGACAGCTTGCTGCCGGAGGATTGTATCGCATTGGTCAGTTTACACCGCAACTTCCAATTTTAATCCTGGCATCTACTGAGGACCGAATGGTGAGTGTGGCCTGTTCCAGGGCCATTGCAGTGAAATGGCAAGCTCCCATTTTTGAGCACCCCACTGCTGGGCACGACCTTTCGGGCGATGCTCCTGAGTGGATCGTGGAAAAAATTAAAGATTTTATTGCTGTAGATTGATTTTCAAACTCTTTAAAGTTGAATGACGAATGACCGCTGTGTCTCGTGAGATTGTGCGAATAAAATATTTGTTATTCGAATCCATATCAATGTACAAGAGAAGCTCGTTGGCATTAGCGGCACAATTTTTCTTACACTTAATTGATATGACCTTGCTTTGAGGAACTTCTTTTAAATTCTGTGATAAATATTCTTCCAAAACTTGTGGATTACTGAGAATCTGGGAAAATTTTTCACTCGTTGGATTCAACTGAGCCCCAATGACCAGTCCTCCCTGAATATCAGATTTTTGAATTGGGTCTGCCTTAACTTGAAAAACTGTCTCATTTGTTACCGGCATGGGAGTTTTAGGATTTTCAATACCATAGTCTTTATCGTGGATCTTTATTAAAGCATTTCTATAAGAGGCCGATTGACCATCCTTAATATGATTAATTTTGCCTGAACTTCTTTGGGCAGAAGACGAATTTAATCCAGATGAGTTTGAAGAAGCAAAACTTGCGCTGGATAAACTGGAAGAATTAAAATTGGTATTTCGACCGACAGAGGCAATGGAGCGATTGGCCAGCTTGGCTTTTTTTGAAAGCTTATTCTCATCTTGATCTTCTATTTTATTTTGAAGATTAGCAATTTTAGGTCGAAGCTCAGCGGAGCCCAATTGATTCTCGTGTTGTTCTAAATAATCCTGAGCATTGTTTAAGGCTTGTTCTTTAACCTCAGGATCGAGGTCATCAAATGTTTTAATAAGCTCTTTAACATCCTCCATAGAGGAAACTTTAGAAGCACTTTCTGCACTGACTGGACTTGACATGGGAGGGGTCAGAAAGGAGGGAATAACTTGTCCCTGATTAACTTGTGGTTGAGAATTGTTAACTTGGCCACTCAAAACTGGATTGTTATCATTTTGGGCCATTTTAGGAAAGTCTGCATCAGTGACAGTTGAACTAGCAGGACCAGCAGAATTACTCACAAAACTTGATGAGTTCGAAACTCGTTCACCATTGTTATAATCGTCTTGTGCCTTGGCCACTGCCTCTAATAAATTGTCAGAATTTGAAGAGGCAGATGATCTGGAACTTACAGAAAATGGATTGCTGGTCTGATAGATTGAAGCTGTATTCGTAATAGGTTTTATTTTAGTTTCATAATTAGTTATTAGTACTTTGTCTTGCTTTTTTGGATTAATCACATTATCCAAATCCTGCATGTCAATTTTATAAGTAGATTCATCAATGACTTTAATAAAATCTGCTAGACCAGTATTTTTCTCGTAGTATTTTTTTAAGAGACGACGACTTCTGCTTTTTTTAAGAGAGCCAAATTTATCTGGACAACTTGAGCCTAGGAGAAAGAAGTTACAATAATTCTTAATATGTTTTTTGCGAAAATCATCATAGCCTTTACACCGTTCATTTAAAAAGTTCTGATAGTCCTTGTCATCATTGGGCCCGAGCTTCTCAGGAGCTTTATCATTACTCATTAAAAGAAAAAGTTTATTAGAGGCCAGAACTTCTTCAACATTATAAGCTGGCTTATTTTTATTTTCTTTTTTTACATTGCAAGCTAAAAGATCACTGGAGACACCATTGGCATCGGCTGAACCTGTTAGATCTAAAGGGGGCAATGCACTCGAATTATAGACGGCCGCTAAATTGCGCGCCAATAAATCACATTGATAGAGCTGCACGAAACCATTCTTTTTAAGCAGGGCCGGAACTTCATTCTGCATAAAACCAATGTAATCCTTCAAGCGATCAGCTTCAGTTTTACCTTTTGAGCTCCTTGCGAAAGCTTTCAATTTTTTTGCTAATTGTTTTCTTGTTTCGGGAAGAACAACCAATTTGGCAAGGACTGGATTACTCTTTAAGTAACCTAATTCTGGAGAATCCATAGTTAATTTTTGCGGGTCAAGAGCACTTGATAAGTCATCATCATTACTAGGATCGAGCTTACTCCAAGCATCGATCAAGTTTTTAGATGGGGAACTATTCATTACTTTAAAATGATCATATCTAACGCATGCATTGGGCAGATTGGTGGAAAAGTTTTCATCCATCTTAGCTTTAATTTTCTCATCATTTTTCGCCAAGGCACTGGCAATCTTCATTTCTTGAACGTCGAGATTTTTTTTTCCTTCACTTGCCCCAAGCCTAGAAATACCTTTTTGAATTAGCCCCGTGGGTTTATTAAATATATCTAAGGCACTTCTTTTAAAATTGTATTCCTTTTGAAGAGGAAGAAAATCAGTGAGAAAGCAGCCTATATAGCTTGAGCCTTGCATGCTTTTTAGAAGTTTCAAATTATCTACAGTAGCTAGATCAGGATTTTCGACGTAAAATTCATGTACTTCTTTGACAGCTCGCTTTTCTTCTTCACTTAGACCCAATTGCGATTTCTCAAGTGTGCAACTCTCAACCAGAGCTTGAGTAGAATCTGCCACTTTCTTTTCATTCATCCATTGGGCCTGAGCCTCGGGATTTTTTAAGTAGTCTTCCCACTTCTGATTTATATCATCCGGTTTATTCACACCCATTGCTAAATCACCAGCATGCTGATCATCACAACCACCATTTTCGACACATAAAGATCTTTTAAACTCTTCGGCTATTTTTTCAGGCAGACAACCATTTTCAAAATCATCCTCATCTCTCATGCCAAAGGCTTGCTCTTGAATACGTGAACCATAATTCATTTGAGCATAAACATTCATCAAACGGTCCCTATGCCGATGTTGAACTTCAGCTTTATACTTTTGTGCATCAGCTTTTGTACCTAAGGCCGTAACAAAATCATTGCTGCTGCTCTGTAAGCAGTTACAATATTGCTCTTCTGCTCCAACGATTAATTTGCAATTGGTTTTATAAAAGTCATTAATTTGTTTAACAATAGGAGGATCATTCAAATTACATTCATCTGCATCAACATATTCCACGTCCACATCCACTTTCACAAATGGCATGGCCTGGGCATGATTTATGCATAAAATAAAAAGCAAACCTAATTGTTTTTTCACTGTTTCATTCTCCACTTATCTCATCGGAATAATCCTTGTCGGTCTTGAATAATTGTATGAATTGGTTTCTAAATACACAGCTTGGGTCTAATTATTAATGACTTAAGCCGAAATAACAGATATGGATATGCCATTCATAAGAGGCAAACTTTGACATTCAAAACGACCATTCCACCAAAACATCAATGGGTTAAAACTGACGACGGATCCTTTACTCTGTTCTCTGAGGCTTTCCAGGAAACTTGTCATTCATCCACTGGTGCAAAAGCAGAGACTCTCTTTAACTACATTGTGGGCTGCCAGATTAAGGAACAGCTCAATACCCGAAAGGCGTTGTCTGTTTTAGAAGTAGGTTTTGGTTTAGGTATTGGTTTTCTTATGACCTATGATGAACTCTTGCATTCTTCTTACCCATGGAAGTTTCTCTCCCTGGAAATTGATCAAGCATTACTCGAATGGTTTCGCCTTGAATATAAAGATCATCCGTTTCTTAAAAATTTAAAATGGAATGGTTCAATCCTGGAGGCAAAGACTGAAAACATTCATTTAATTATTTTAGGTGGTGACGCTCGAAAAACTCTCCCTGCATTTTTAGACAAAAATATTCAAGAGATTGATGCTATTTATCAGGATGCTTTTTCTCCCAAAAAAAACCCCATCTTGTGGACAACAGAATGGTTTGAACTTTTAAAAAAATATTCAAATCCCGGAGTTATTCTTTCCACTTATTCCTCTAGTAGCTCAATTCGTAAAAGCTTGTTGGAAGCTGGCTGGATTTTAAATAAGGGCCCACAATTTGGTGCTAAGAGGGCCAGCACTCGCGCCACTTTACAGGGGACCAGTAACCCAGATATCTTGATTCAGTTGAAAAATAGCCCAACTCTTGCACTTCGTGATGACAATTTCTAAAGCTTCTGATCACAATGGATTTATGAAAACTATCACAAGCCTTTTACCAATTAAGTATCCCATTATTCAGGCAGGAATGGTTTGGGTTTCGGGTGGCAAGCTTGCTGCTGCTTCGGCCAATGCCGGAATTTTGGGTGTGATTGGTTCGGGTTCTATGAAGCCTGAACTCCTTGAGCAGCACATTTTAAAAGCAAAGACTCTAACAACTCATCCAGAGCGACTGGCCGTGAATGTGCCGTTGCTCTATGAGAAATCGCGCCAGCAACTAGAATTGGCCCTTGGACTCGGAATAAAAATATTTATCACCTCCGCGGGCTCACCCAAAACTTACACCAAATGGTTAAAGGATCAAGGGGCCATCGTCATACATGTGACCTCCTCCCCTGAACTTGCAAAAAAATGTGAAGCAACAGGCTGTGACGCCATTGTGGCCGAGGGTTTCGAAGCAGGAGGGCATAATGGCAGAGAAGAAATAACCACTATGGCCTTGATTCCTCAAGTAGTAGATGCCGTAAAAATTCCCGTCATTGCTGCCGGTGGTGTTGGTGATGGACGAGGAATGGCAGCGGCTTTTGCCTTAGGTGCCCAGGGTGTGCAGCTGGGAACTCGGTTCGTGGCCACCATTGAGTCAAGTGCTCATGCAAATTTTAAACAAACCATTCTCAATTCTCATCCTGGTAGTACAATGCTCATGATGAAGAAGCATGTACCCGTTCGATTATTTAAGAATAAATTTTATGAAGAAATGAAAAAGCTTGAGGACCAATGTGCTTCAGAAGATGAACTAGTTAAACTTCTAGGACATGGACGAGCAAAAGCTGGAATGCTTGACGGAGACTTGGAAAATGGTGAATTAGAGATTGGACAAATTTGCTCATTAGTTCATGACTGTCCAAGTGTTGCTGTGGTGGTGGAAAATTTAATAGAACAATATCAAAGGGCCCAAAGCTCATTACCTATTTTTAGGTAAACGAAATTATAAGTTAAGGGGACCTTAATGGTCCCCTTAATATCTTAATAAGAACGCTCTAAAGCGGCAATACGATCTTCAAGGGAAGGATGAGTAGAAAGAAAAGACATCAAACCTTTTTTCGATGAAATCTTCATGGCCTTAATTTGATCTTGTGAATCGTCGACTAAATCAATCTTTTGCTGAAGCTTTCTTAAAGCAGCAACCATTTTATGTTTTCCAGCAAACTTTGCTCCCCCCTGATCAGCACGGAATTCTCTAATACGAGAAAAGTAAGCTACGACAAACATACCTAAAAATGAAAAACCAATTTCAAAAACCATCACAATGATGTGGTAGAGAAAGCCTGAAGCCGCTGGTCTTTCATCATCGTTATCGCCTCTCATGGCATTTTGGAGTGCAAAGGCAGCAATGCGAGCAAAGAACATGACGAAGGCGTTGATCACGCCTTGAACGAGGGCCATCGTAACCATGTCTCCATTGGCAACGTGAGCGATCTCGTGGGCAAGTACACCTTCAACTTCATCGGTATTCATTTGCTGAAGTAAGCCACTTGAAACGGCCACCAAGGAATTATTTTTTGACGGCCCTGTAGCAAAAGCATTCACTTCAGGAGATTGATAGACTCCAACTTCCGGCATTTTATTGATTCCGGCGGCCCGTGCCATTGTATGAACTTTTCTGACCAGATCTCCATATTGACCGCGATCGTCCACGATTTCGACACCCATCATTCGTTTGGCCATGAATTTTGACATCATGAGTGAGATACCAGAACCTACAAATCCCCAGATCAAACAAAAAATCATGAGAGAAGAATAATCCAGACCCGCCTCAGTCACATAGTGGCCAACTCCCAGGATTCTTAGAACAAAAGAAACTGTAACCATCACTAAAATGTTTGTAAGAACAAACAAGAAAATGCGCTTGAACATTTGGTACTCCATATTATTTTGTGCAACATTAATAAGATAATACTTCTTTTACTAACGTCAAGACTGAACAACTAAAACTCTCGGAATTACAAGTCTTTGACTTTGTCAGTTGCTCCAATCAAAATACCATTTGGCATACATTTGCTGATCTCATGGAGGAGATATGAAATTTTGGTTTTTGGCCCTGATCATTCCTTCTCTTGCCTTTGCTTTTACTTCTACGCCGAAACCAGAATGCTCAACTCTTGATTTGCGTGAATCACTTGGTGAGGTTCGCGATCAGAAAAAAATTTCATGGTGTTATGCTTTCACTGCTTCAGACATGCTCGGCCATACTTTTAATTTACCTGAAAAAGTTTCTGCTGCCGATGTGGCCATTGGTTATAACGATACAAAAATCGGCCAGTTCGTTCGCTGGCTGGATGTGATTGTAGTCAATCTTAAAGATCCTGATTTGGCCAAGCTTGCTCACCAGACTGGATTTAATAAAGCTGCCCTCATCACTTCCATGAAAGAAGGCTGGTGTCCGGAAAATATCTTCCCTTCTGAAGCCTGGACCAAGATGATTCAGACACCAGAGGGTTGGGTCGAGGAGCAAGTGCCTTTACACAATGCCATGCTAGAAATTGCTGTTCTCCATGCAGAAAGAAAAAATTTAACTCCGCAAAATCTGCCTTATTACTACAGTTTTAAAAATGTAGGAGCGGCAGAATTTATTGAGCTCTTACAAAATAAAAAAGTGGCAGGTTTTTATTCCGCTCTTCGTGAGGCAGTTTGTCGTGATGATCGCAGGCCTTTCGATTATCGTTGGAAAGTTAAAATGGTGATCAAGAATCCAAAAATCTTTGATCGCATTTCAGAACAACTTGAAACTGGTCGACTGGTGGGGTTGGATTATGACTCCAGAGTTCTAACTGATAACTCTAACCATGGGGTAAATATTTCAGAACTACATACCTCAAGTCTTGTGGCCAGAAGATGGAACGAAGAGAGAAAAACGTGTGAATTTTTGGTTCGCAACTCTCATGGAAATGCATGTGGTTTAAAGTACGATCCAACGATTGATTGTGACGCTGGGAGCTTGTGGCTCAGCGAGTCACAAATCTTTAAAAATATGACAAGCATTGTGTTTATGCTTTCAGGAAACTAATCAAATCAAACATCCCCTTGTCGGTGTGTTTGACCAAGTGTTACGCTTTGAGTCTCTTACACATTCAACAGGGATTTGTGCATGTTACAGTGGATGCCACTCGCTTTAGCTTTAGCTTTTTTGCCTACAGCCTGGGCCACATCAAATGATATTTTAGAAGAGAGCCTTTACTATAATTTCCAAAAAACAATACAGTCTTCAAGTAAGTCACGCCATAAATCCATGATGGGATTTTCTTCTTTTGAACAGTCACTTTTCGTAGATGCCTTGGAAGATTTAGCCGAAGAAAATTCTCTGTCCGCCCTTCATTATTTAGATGAACAAACTCCAGTCCACTACGATTTAGTTCAAAAACTTCGTTTGGGAATTTTAAGAATCAAATATAAACGTTCCAGCATACTTCCTGTTGAACTCACTTATGAATTAACCAGTGCTCTTCAGGCGCCAACTGCAGATGTAAAGTTAGTGTACATCATTGCAGCTTATGAACAGGATCTATTGGTCGCTGGTCATACGGAAATCGTTTTCCTCGCTCAAACTCATTCCCAGTATTTTGATATAGTAAATGATCAAGAAACTATCAAAGAACTTACTGATGACGTGGTGGCCGACCTTTATCATTCAACTCCCGACATCACGACCTACATGAATGGTGAATATGTAAAATCAGTTAAAATATTTATGTTCTGCCGTAACAACCGTCTTTTTCCATGCCTCATGGTAATGAAGAATGTACATGGTGAACCTGTAAGACTTGAGGATGGAACACTTTGGTCAAATCCAGCTCTGGCCTCATCAGCGAAAGGACTTCCAAGTTACTCTCGTAACGGCCATACTCCTGAAGGCGTTCATACAATTGATTCAGTTATGCCAGTGGCGGATGCCCCATTGTCTTTTGGGAAATTCAGAAGAATGGTCCTGAATTTTATTCCTAAATCAAAAAATGAAGTTCTTTTGAAATCTCTTCTACCAGCTTCTTCTCAAAATGAAGAATGGTGGAAAAATTCAATCGTCGCAAGAGACATCGGGCGCAATCTTCTTCGTATACACGGAACAGGGAAAATTAACCTTGATCCTGAAACTCCTTATTATCCATTCATGCGTACCAGCGGTTGCATTGCTCAACGTGAAAATACCTATGATGGGGTCACATTTACTGATCAAAGAAATCTTTTGGATTCAATTATGAAGGCCATGGATTATGCGGCAACTTTTGCGAATGAGACAAATATTAAAGGTATTCTTTATCTCGTAGAAATCGACGATAAAAACGCACCGGTAGCCTTGGAAGATTTAGCTTTCAGAGGAATTGAATAATGAAATGGCTTCTCTTAATCATACTTACTCCATCGCTTTTCGCTGCAGAGACGACAGGAGTTCAAGTTCAGGGAAGCTGTGATATAAAAGTCATCCCAGATCGCGGCAGTGTGAGCTTTAGTGCTGAAAATCAGTCAAAAGATCAGCAAGACGCCGTGATAAAAACCAATAAGCAAATCAACTCACTTAAAGAAAGAATTCAGAAATTAAAACTGGGTGAAATTGAACTTAAAACCACCCAGTACAATGTTTTTCCGGTACGTGAATGGGAAAAAGATCATTACGTAAATAAGGGGACTAAGGCGAGTATGACCCTGGAAGTAACAACATCCGAAATCCAGCGCTTGGGTGATGCGATGGTTGAAGCCTCTAAGGACAGATTCCAAAACGTGGGCTCCATGTCCACTTTCCTTTCCCTTGAAAAATCTCAATCTGAATATTTAAAATGCTTAGATGTCGCCTCAAATGATGCTCGTAAAAAAGCTGAACGGCTTGCTAAAAAGCTGGGCTTTGAAATCGGGGATGTGATTAATGTCATCGAATCCCCTGTCCAGGCCTCGCCATCGCCTGTTTACGCTCAAAGAACAATGATGGCAAAAGGCATGATGGATACCGTTCAGGTTGATCCAGGGACTCAAAAGTTTTCTACAACTATTCAAGTAACCTTTTCCATTAAATGATTACTAAAGATTTACCTCACTACGAACTATTAGATTCTGGATTGGGAAAAAAACTAGAGATCATCTCTGGCATCAAAGTCTCACGTCCCTCTCCTCAGGCCATTTGGAAACCCAAACAAAATGCAGCGCTCTGGAGCATGGCCACTTCAAATTGTGTGCGCACCAAAGATGGTGGTGGTAAATGGGAACATCAAAAAGATCCCAATCCAAATCTTGAACTTCCATTTGAGATTGATGGAAAAAAATTAAAATTCAAATTGAAATTCACGTCTTTCGGTCATTGCGGAGTGTTTTTTGAACAGATTCCAGTGTGGATCTGGCTGTACCATGAGACCAAGGCGCTCAAGGAAAAACTTGGCCGCCAACCAAAAGTCTTAAATCTATTTGGTTATACGGGATGCGCCAGTATTGTGATGGCCGCTGCCGGTGCTGAAGTTTTCCATGTGGACAGCTCCAAGGGAGTCTTAGACTGGGGCAAAGAGTCTCTTGCTGCCAGTAAAATTGAATCTAAAAGCATTCGCTGGGTCCAGGAAGATGCTCAGGAATTTTTAAAACACAGCTTCAAAAAAAATTTCACCTACGATGGCATTTTGGCCGACCCACCAAGCTGGGGTCATGGGGCAAAAAAAGAAGTTTGGGATTTTGAAAAAAGCATTCATGTCTTAACTGAACTCATGCTTTCGGTTTTAAATAAAGAGAATAGTTTTTTATTTCTCACCAGTCACACGCATGGAGTGCAACCCGAAGCTCTTCGAAATCTCATCGCAGATAGACGTTGGAAAAAAACTGATGTTGGAGAGTTAGGTGTGAAACATCAAAACGATGAGCGCATACTTTCGGCCGGAATTTTTGTGAATGCTAAAAGCTATTAAGGCTTAATGCCTTGTCTAAACCATTCCGTCAAAATAGCGGTGGTAGCATTCGACACGTTCAAACTTTCAACTTCACCAGTCCCAGGAATTAAGATCTTTGTATTCATGGCCTTCAAAAGCTTATCCGAAAGACCTGTTCTTTCAGCACCCATAAAGAGAATTGTTTTCTCAGGAAACTTCACACTGAAAAGAGAATCCCCTTCGTGACTTGAAGTCGCAAAAGTTTTATAACCACGAGTTCTCGCAGCATCCAATACTTCATTCCAGTTTGTTAAATGAATGGCCGGAACACTTTCAGCTCCGCCTTCTGCCGTACGAACTGCAGATGCAGTCAGAGCAACAGGAACTTTTGCTTCATACAAAATTCCCGTTACTCCAAAGTGAGCGCACGAGCGCATGATAGCACCAAGGTTATGGGGATTTTCCACTTCTTCGAGGGCCACAATAAAGGCACGTCCCGGAGAATCAAGGAGCTCTTTCATCGTTGGCATTTTCTTGGTTTTAACCACCAAGAGAATATCCTCATGGTGAGTCGCCCGGCTTAAGGCGTCGATTTCTTCACGCTCAACCACATGGTAAGCGAGCTTATTATCCACACAGTGGCGAATGATATCTTTATGATCAAAAACCCCATCACGAGTCACATAGGCGCGGATCAAGTCCTGAGGACGCTTTTTAAAAAGAGTTTCGGCAGCATGACGGCCATAGACCTTCATTTCTTGGTTTTTGATTAAATGTTTCATGGGGGGGCTTTTAACACGCATGCTTCTTAGTGTATAGAGAAGCATGTCAATTTATACGGGATATCTCGCCATTCATAATTTTGAGTCCGAGCTCGAGCGGGAGCTTGAACTTAAAGGCCTTAAAATCGCTAAGAAATGCGACCGATTATACTTGGTAGAAGGTGACCATCCTCAAATGATTTGGGCGCAAATGACGGCTTTTGAGCTTGAAACAATTGCCATAGCCTCCATCAATGATGGGGCAAAAAAACTAAAGGCCCTTGGCCGCAATTGGGGTCTTTTTACCGTGGCCCATCATCGCCGTGCCCAGTTGATTCAGGATGAACTCCCTAAGTTCAACAATAAACCCATTCCTTTCAGGCATCCCTTACCGACTTCCCCTATGGGATTTTGGACGCTTCTGGAACCGGATCAAATGATTGCTTCAACGAAAACCACTTCGCCCTTTGCCTTAGGGGAAATGGACTTTCAGGAAAATAAAACCATGCCTCCGTCACGAGCTTATTTAAAGCTCTGGGAGTTTTTCACAGTCTATGCTCCTGAAGCCATCACTGGTGGAGCCTCGATTGATGTGGGCTCTTGTCCTGGAGGCTGGACCTGGGTTCTGCGCACATTGGAATTTGATAAAGTCATCAGTGTGGATAAGGCACCCATTGAAGAGCGCATCATGGATTTAGGTCGCATTGAATTCAAACAAGAGAGTGCTTTCGGTCTTGATCCTAAAGACTTTGGAGAGATCGACTGGTTTTGTTCAGATATTATTTGTTATCCTGAGCGCTTACTAAATTTAGTGAAGCGCTTTCTTGAATCGAGTAAAGTAAAAAACTTTGTCTGTACCATCAAATATCAAAGCGAAGTGGATTGGGAAAATACACTGAAGTTTTTAGAAATCCCAAATTCTCGCATCGTTCACCTTCATCACAATAAACACGAAGTCACATGGTTTCTTAAAGGAGCTAACTCTTGAAATACTTTACCTTTGAGAAAACTCATCGATTAAAACTTATTCGCGATCTGGGTAAGCATATTAAGCGCGGGAATCCCTGGATTTTTTCGGATGCTGTGGAGAAATTAAAAATTCCTGAAGGCTCCTATGCGATCCTCATGAGTCACAAAAATGAAGTCCTGGCCCACGGATTTTATTCACCAAGTATTAATCTTGCCTTTCGCGTTTTAACCGTAGGGGATAAAAAACTCAACGATGCAGAAGTTGTCGCACGCATGGCTAGAGCGATTCAAAATAAGAAACACCTCCTATCCATTGAAAATAAATGCTTTCGCATCCTAAACGGTGAGGGTGATGAACTTCCTGGGGTCGTGGCCGATTATTATGCTGGTGTTGTGGTTCTAAAACTTGATGGCACCGCCGCCGAGGCTTTCTGGGTGAAAGAGCAAATCGCCAATTACTTTATGGAGCAGAATCAAATTCCCGTGAAGTGTGTGTATTTCAAACGAAAAAACAAAGAAGAAGAAAAAGGCATGATCCTCGCCGGTGAATGTGAGAACTTAAACGAAGTGGAATTTCTTGAGCACGGAGTAAAATTTCGCACCAACATCATTGATGCCGCTAAAACTGGTTTTTTTCTGGATCAAAGAGAAAATAGAAATTTCATTCGTTCGGTTTCTAAAGATAAAACCCTCTTAAACTTATTTGGCTACACTGGAGGCTTTTCAGTCTATGCCGGTTTGGGTGGAGCAAGCCAGGTAACCACCGTGGATATTGCTCCCCATGCGATCAAAGCTTCTGAATTAAATTGGGGAATAAATTTACTTCCTTCTGAAAAACACACTGGAATTTGCACAGATGCTTTTGAATTTGTCCTGGAAGCGCAAAGAGATAAAAAACTTTGGGACATCGTCATCACAGATCCACCTAGCTTTGCTCCAAATCAAAAAGCAGTAGTAAGTGCAAAAGATGCATACACGAAAATTTTTGCTGATTCTCTTCGCCTTGTGAAAGATCAGGGCTATTTTGTGGCCTCAAGTTGCTCGGGCCATATTACCTTTGATCAGTTCTTAGAAACTGTTCAAGAAGCTTTATCGCAGTCTAAGCGTCGTGGGAAAGTGTTACTGGTCAAAGGCCAGCCGGAAGATCATCCATTTCCACTGGCACTACCTGAAATGCGTTATCTGAAATTTGTGTATCTTCAGGTCTTTAAGGACTAATGCACGGCGACGCCGGCGCCGTAGTGAACTTTGCGTTATCTGACATTGATGATTAGGCTCATCCTCTATCTTGATGCCTATTAGCTCAATACCACCTATTTATTAAGAACTAGTATCTTTGGGAAATATTAGATTTGAGTAGGAAGCCTATTTTTCGATTTGAGGAATATCCGTAGCTATATATAAATCTCTTAATTTTGACAATAATCTGATTCCTTAATTGGGCTTACCAGATTTTTTATACCCACAATTGAACAACTTCTTGTTGAATACGTTGAGAGAGAGGCATTGAGAGATTTTGCATTCACTTCTGTAGTACCAAAATTACAAAGGATAGTTGTTTTCAAAAGGAGCTGTCCCGATGCACTTGTGGCCTTGGATTCATAAATTTCCTGATAATAAGAAAAATAGCCCACATAAAGCGGACGACTTAAGTGTTTTGCCGAAATAAGTACGGGTTCAGATAATGAATTTTCGTCCACTTTTTTAAGAGCGCTGCGGATATTAACCATCCCTTCTCTACTTCCATAAATACACAGAGTTTTACCCGAGAGCACATCGCTGAATTGATTGAGATTATTATTTTCAATGCCTAAATTTGCCTCTTCCAGGACCTTGATAGGATTCCAGTAATAGCCATATTTCAAAGTGGCGTATTCACAAGACGAGGCAAGTAGTACAAGAAAGAAAAGTTTCGATAATGATTTCATGAAAAAGCTCCTGATAAGTAGGAGCTTAACCTATGGCGGATGGTTTACAAGGTAAGAAGAAAGTTTTACGGCCTGCCTAAGAAATAGACAGATCAGTGTGGGTTTTGAGTTTTTGAAAATTATGCCAGAGCTGAGACTTTAAAAAGTCCAGATCCACTTTGAGATTTTCGGCCGCGCGAAGATAGATATCGTGTATATCCAGATGTTTTTGATTATCAGTTTCAAGAAAGATATTCTCCATCGGAATGAGAGGAAAAAGCTCTCTGATCTGGGGAGAATTATCGAGTGACAATCCAAAAGAGAAAAAGCATTGGGGATGAAGTTTTAAAAGACTTTTTACAAGTTCTTCGTTGCCTCTAAAATCATGAAAAATCCAGGCAGTCGTTGGCTTTTTTATTTTCAGGACTTCCAAAAAATCGGAACCAGAGCGAACGTTATGAATAATTAAGGGTAGCTGACATTTCTCGGCCAGATCCAGGTGCCAGTCAAAGAGCTCTTTTTGTTGCTCTAGAAATTCAGGATAAGATCGATCAAAACCAGTTTCACCAATCCCCCATAATTTGTCGGCATACGCCATTTTTTCGATGTGAGTTTTTAACAAAGAAATTTCATCGTTGGATATTTCTTCCAACCACCATGGATGAATCCCGGCGGTGGTGAAATCATGGCCGGTGTGTCCATGGCGAATTTCTGTCATGGATAAGCATGCCACAGTGACAGCATCATCAACTGGCAAACGCCCATGAGCATGAATGTCGAGATATGTTAGTGCCTTCAAAACTATTTGAACCAAGCAAAAATAATTGTTTTCATAGGATTCCTTTTTCTTTATTTATTACAACCTTAGTCTTGAGAAGTCCAAGAAGCAAACCTTTTCTTGACTCTCCAAGTCTAATAAAAAAAGGATTCCTTATGTCATTTATTCCAAAAGATATTGAAGACTACTGCATACAGCACTCTACCCAACCCTCTGAGCTGGCAAAGGAGTTGATGAATTTCACTCGTGCTGGTGTTCATGGAAGTCATATGCTGATTGGAGAAATGGAAGGTTCAGTACTTAAATTTTTAATAAAATTAGCTGATGTAAAAAAGATTATAGAACTAGGCACCTATACGGGTTACTCCGCCTTGATTATGGCCGAGGCTTTGCCTGAGGATGGTAAAATCATTACGATCGATTTAAATCCAGAAACTTCAAAAATAGCCCAATCTTTTTGGGACAAATCTCCTCATGGAAAAAAAATTCAATTAATTTTAAAACCTGGGCTCGAAGCTCTTGCTACTTTGTCAGGTGAGTTTGATTTCTTCTTTATCGATGCGGATAAAAATAATTATTCTAATTATCTAGATTGGGCCTTAAAGCATCTATCTAAAAAAGGCATAATCGTAGTAGATAATACTTTGTGGTATGGAAAAGTTTTAACGGCCGGTCTGGACAAACAAACCGACTCCATTCGTGAGCATAATGAAAAGGTTCTAAATCTTGAGGGTTACACCAAAACTCTTCTACCAATCCGTGACGGCATGTATCTCATTCAAAAAGGCTGAGATCGATTGAGAATTTCGGTAGGATCAGGAAATTGATTTCGGGTTTTCTCACTTTGCTGAGTATGCCCTTCTTCCTGAATGGCTTCTTGTTTTTGTGCACCTGAGTCCCAATTCTGTGAACCATTTTTTGTTGAACAACTTATAAAATTTGCCAAGGCCAAAAGCATTACAACTATTTTCATATTTTGCCTCCCCTCTCAAACAGTATATCACTTCCTTTTCAAAGCGTTGAGAGTATGGGGTCAAACTTAAGTTAGTCGGTCCAATATAAATTTCTTTTCATGATTCATTCTCCTCTTCTAAGGTTTTCAAAGCTTGGAGGTGCTCGATGAAATTTTATCACGTACTCTTTTTATTATTAGTTGGCGGACTCATCTTTGTGGTTAATAAAACCGAATCTCCAATGATGAAACAGGCCCAAGAAGCTTTCCCCTCTTTAGAGCAATTAAGTAAAAATAGTTACCGTGTGCGGCTCTTTATAGAAGAAGAAAATGATAAAGCTGTGGCGGATATTTTATGGTTTCAAATGGCGGCCAAAGTGGCACTGGAGAAAAAAACGCCGTGGTTCAATGTATTGGAGCAAACGATAAAAAATAATAGCGTAGAGGGCGTCATTCAATTGGAAAATGATCCCATGAAAGCAGAGTATGACGCGAATGAAATTTTGAGTTTGCAGTTAAGTGATGAGATTGAATAAGCTGCGTTAGTCAAACCTTCTCATAAACTCAATTAATCTTCAATTTGCAAACGCTTCTAGTCAGCATTAAAGCTGTTCTAGAAAGTAATAAGATTGGAGGTTATCTTTGTTACATTTTTTACTTCTAATAATACTTATCCCTACTTTATTTGCGGCCCCATTAAGCATCCAGGATCACTGGGCAGCAATTTCTGATCCCATCCTCATGGGACAAAATTTTGAGTCACGCTATTATGCACTTCCCACTAAAGGAGAAGTGATTCAAAAAAATAAATTCTGGTCTGGAGATTATTGGGCCCTAAATAAAGGCAATATCAATTACCGTTGGCATGCCATGAGTTCTTTCAAACTCAAATCTCCTACACGCCAAGAGGCAATGAGTATGAATCAGGCACAACTTGCTCAACTCTCCCCTGCAGAGAAATTTGATCTTTTAAATGGCCGCTACGAATATCCCTTAAAATCAGAAATTGAAAAAATTTCTAATTTTGAAGCAAAAGATTGGGAGGGAATTTGTCATGGCTGGGCCCCTGCCTCCATGAATCACCAGGAGCCAAGTCCGAAAACTCTTTTAAATCCGGACGCAATAGCTGTTCCTTTTGGCTCCTCAGATATTAAGGCCCTTATCAGTCACTTCTATGCTTCTCCCTACCAAGTGGCCGATACTCATCAGATGGGACAACGTTGTTCAAATGGCAGAATCACGATTGATGTTGATTGTCAGCAAGATCTCAATGCGGGCGCATTCCACATTGTACTCACAAATATGATTGGACTTCAAAATGAGGGCTTCATTGCAGATCTGGAGCGCTTTAAGGAAGTTTGGAATCATCCCATTAAGGCCTATTATGTTGAAGTCAAAAAAGATTCTCGTGGTTCAAAAAAGGACTCCGCGCCTGGAACAGTTCGCACCATTAATCTCATGACCACAATTTATTACACAAATGGAGCTGGAAACTTTTGGGAAACAGTTATGGACACCAATCGCCAAAAAATGGGCTCATTGAAATTGAATTATGTTATTGAAGTGGATGCCTATGGACAAATCATTGGTGGTGAATGGAAATCCTCTGAGCGTCCGGATTTTCTTTGGAAAAAAGCAAGACCACTCTATTTTTTCCATCCCTACACGAGACTTGCCGAACTCTTAAATGATTAAAATTTTCTCCTCATTTTTTGGTAGAGGAGGAAATTGTTCTGTTAGATTAAAAAACTCACATTAAAGCTCGAACGGCCTTCACGATGGCATCCGAATCTACTTGATGTTTGGCGTATAATTCATCGGCGCTATAAGCACTTTGACCAAACTCACCTTTTATAGCAAGACTGCTGACTTTAAATTCAGCACCTAAAAGTTTCATCTGGTGAATAAATTGAGCTCCCATTCCACCAACTAATTGGTGATCTTCAACAGTCACTACTTTTGAACCTGCTTCTTGAATCCATTTGGCCAATTGAGAAAAATCCGAATGATTAACAAAACTGTGATTAATCACTGCCACGTCTGATAAAATTTCTGCCGCTTTTAGGGCGTGAGCGACTAATGAACCAGAAACTACGATGGCTGCCTTTTTACCATCAACAATTTTTTGCGGGTGGTGCAAATCGTAATTCAAACCTTCTTTCACTTCTAAAGCAAAGTTCTCACGACCTACAAAAAAGACATATGACTCACCATCTTTGCCGGCCTCGCGGTCCTCGGCAGTTTTTTTGATGGCCTGATAAATATATTCTTCAGCTTCCCTGGCCGAGGCCACATTTACAATATTTAAATGAGGAATACTCGCCAGAGCACTTAAGTAAGTTAAAGACTGATGGCTAGCTCCATCAGCAGCATCCTGAAATCCAGTGTGAGAAAAAATAGCCATCACCGGGGCTTGAGATAAAGAGGCCATGATGAGAGGTAAATTACCTTTAGTCACACCAAAAGCCGCAAAAGTATCAACGAAGGGAATGTAGCCTAGTTTAGATAATCCAATGGCAGTGGAAACCATATTTGACTCGGCCACTCCCACATCAAGATAACGATCTGGAAATTCTGTGTGAAATCCTTTCACCCCAGTTGAACTCTGAAGATCAGAGGTCACAGAGAAAACTGGATAGCCATCTCTGGCGGCTTTAATTAAAGCTTTCGCCACACCAATTTGAATTTTATCTTTTTTAGGACCAGTTGCTTCTTTTTTCTCAGGTTTTATTGTTAAGTCTTTGGCCCAGCTGATGAATTCAGCAGGCACATCTTCATTGCCCCAGATTTCTTTTAAGAAGGTATGAATAGCTTCATCGTGAGCTTTAAGAGGGAAACCGTGCCCACCGGAAGAAGAATCCTCTGTGGACTTAACCCCATAACCTTTGATGGTTTTGAGCCATAAGCAAACAGGTTTTTGAGGTTGTGCAATTGCTTGTGATATGGCCTTCTCAATATATTGATAAACTTTTTCCAGATCATGACCGTTATCAACTTTAATAACTTCCCAACCAAGAGCTGCCAGAGAATTAAATTGTCCTTGCATCGAAAAAGAATCTTTGTCGATTCTTCCCCCAAGCTTAGTGTTGTTGTCAGAAAGTAACATGACAAACGGATTCATCTTGCCCTTCTGAGCAAGTCCCGGAACAGCGGCCAAAGCTTCTTTGGCTTCCCCCTCCATCGCGGCCCCATCAGAAACCGAAACAATCGTTACCCGATTATTACCAGTCAATTTATCGGCAACACCTAGGCCCTGGGCTTGAGGAAAAGCTGAACCCAATGGACCATTAGAAAGCAGTACGCCTTCTGGATATAAATGAGATTCTCCATGACCAGTTAATTTTGAACCAAAAGTACGAAACCCTTTTAAAGTTTCTAAAGTTAAATCCCCGTAGCCTAATACCGTTCTTAGAGCATAGATTCCGTTTTCAGCATGACCAATATCGTTTACAAAATTGTACTTTTCGAACCAATTTTTCTCTTTAAACATGAAGCCGTGAAGTGCTGTCCAAGCTTCTGTCATGGCCGAAGGTCCACCCCAGTGACAAGCTGCCCCACCGTTGATAGCACCTAGATCCATCAGGGCAATAAGGGAGCGAGTAGCCTTGGGATTAGCTAGATTCACTTCATTCTGCTTAACATCTTTTATCGTAACCGAATACTTTGGTGACGAGGATGGAGCAGGCATAAGCTTTGATTTAATATTCAATGGTTTAAGTGACATGAGGACCACCTTTTAGAGAGGTAAAATAAGATGAATTGAGTATGGAACTGAAAGTGAGGGTAAGTCCACTAGATTCTTGACTTTTAGTCTTGCCAAGGTGCTACAAATCTCTTAGAGTTTTGGAACTTTAAATAAGACTACTCTCATAAGGAAAAATATTATGGCACGTCAATGTGATCTCACTGGTAAGGCCCGTCAAGCTAACCATAAAGTATCTCACTCAAACATTAAGACTCGCACTTTTAAGCAACCAAATCTTAAAACAAAGAAAGTTTTTGATCCTGAATCAGGTCAGACAATTCGTCTTAAACTTGCGACTTCTACAATTAAGACTCTTGATAAAATGGGCCTTTCAAAATTCTTACGTAAATACTACAAATAATTGTAGTATATTTTTTCAATAAAAAGCTTACGAGCCCCCGAATGGGGGCTCTTTTTTTTTCACAAACCTTTAGTAGATAACTTTGGCATTTCTGATCAAGGTACCGAAGCGAACTTCTGACGAATCTGAAGTGAATTCGACAGTAATTGAATCAGTTTCAACATAATCAGTTTCGTAATTTACACCATTGCCTGAAAGCTTCTCAACCACAGCTCCTTTACCATCTTTAAAAATAACAAAGTCGTAGTTTGCTTCAGTTTCAAATTTTTCAACCACCAGTTTGAGGTATTTAGCACCAGGGAAAGAATAGGTTTTAGAAATTTTAGCATTATTAGTATATGGGTGAGAGGTTTCAAAAACTTCAGACAGGGCCTCTAATCTCCAGTCACTATCATTCGGACCTGAGCGAGGGATGCGAGTATCAGTCAAAAGGTTATAAGCATCAACCCGGCCACCGGACAAAGTTGTTTTTCTATAAGCGCCACTTGGAACTGTTGTGGCCATTAAACGATCCCGAACTGCTTTAACATCCAGACGACCTTCCTGAGCAACAAGCAAGCCAAGGACTCCGGAAACGTGAGGAGTGGCCATTGAGGTTCCAGAGTAAACTTTATAATTATTGCCCGGGATGGTTGAAAGAATATTGACTCCAGGAGCTGCCACGTGAACGGTACGTCGACCAAAACAGCTGAATGAAGCAAGTGTATCGCTAACTCCGTGAGCGGCCACGCTGATAACGTTATCAACTTGATAGTTTGAAGGATAATGAGGGGCAGAGTCGTTATTTGTACCGTCGTTTCCGGCAGCAGCTACAAATAAGATTCCCTTCGCCTTGGCGACCTTAATGGAATCTTCCAAAGCTTGAGAGAAGCCCCCACCGCCCCAAGAATTACTCATCAGATCAACATCCATCTTAGTGGCGTAGTCAATTGCCACCATTGCATCGGCCAGTGATCCAGAACCTTCATCTGAAAGAAATTTTACGGCCATCAAGGAAACTTCATCCATCACACCAGCAACACCAGTGCCATTACCATGTTTAGCGCCAATGGTTCCTGCACAGTGAGTGCCATGAGAATTTCCATCCATTGGATTTCCGTTTTTTCCGAAAGCGTTCCAGCCATTCACATCATCAATGAATCCATTAGCGTCATCGTCTATATTGTTTCCAGGGATCTCTTTAGTATTGATCCAAATGTTATCTTTTAAATCTGAATGATTATAATCAATCCCAGTATCGATGATGGCGATAACAACTTTTTTATTACCTTTAGTGATGGCCCAAGCCTTTTCAGCATTAATGTCTGCACCGGCCACCCCTTGAACACCTGAGTATCCAGTGCCACTGCGATCTGGTTCATTTGACCCAATGTTGGTCATACCCCATAGCTTTCCAAAAAGTGGATCATTAGTATTAGTACTGATCGCTTGATAAATAAAATTAGGCTCAGCATAAACGACTTCGTCTAAACTTCTTAAATCATTAATTAATGCTTGAGATGATTTTTTTAAAGATTTTAAAACCACAAATTCACCAGCAAGTAAGTTCATACTTGTGACCAACTGAGAGCCTAATAGAGAATTTTTTCTCAAAAATTTTCCCATGAAGCCTTTCTTCACTTTCACTACCACTTCACCTTGAACTTGTGGGGCATCAAGAGTCAGAGAACGGGCCTCAACTCCAGCTACAATTCCTAGACCCAAAACCGCCGGCACAATCAATTTTTTCATTAGCTCTCCTAGCTTTCTGGTGACGAATCTTTCGTCAAAAAAAAATGCACTTATAACGTAATGATAGGCCCCAAGACCTAAAAACTCGCTGCGGAAAAAAAGGCTAACGCAGTCAGTTACTTTTAAGCAAAGAAGTCGGTTAAAAATTCCCATAGTTACATATTTTCCTAAATTGAGAGACAATCACAAAAGGAGAGCCATTCATATGATTTATAACAAAAGCGGGCATCAGGTTGAAATCAAAAAAATCTCTATACGCCTATGGAGCTTGAGAGATGAAATTGAAGCAGCAATTGGCAGACGCATGAAAGAATGTGAAGCGGCCGCAATCCCTCTGTTCATTGATGATATCAAACGTTTTTATAATCTCGATCTCGCCCAATCTCTCAATGAGCAAAGCAATGTACTTCATCTACCCAAATTTGAGGATGTCCAAGAACCAGCTTCTGAAGCTCAAGACGTGGCCGCCTCTGCGGTGGAGAGCAAAACCTTTAGTGAAGCCGAACAATTAATTGCCGAACAGACTAAGCATGGTCTTGAGACCGACAAACCAAATCCCATTCTTCAGCGTCCCTATCAGAGACAAGCTCCGGATCTGGATAAAATCTCCTATGGCTTTACTTTTCTGGCCGATGTTAACATGGAGAATTTCCTTAGCTTCACTAAGAATAAATTTCTTCAGGGGCAATCAGTTGTGGTGGAATTTTTAATTCCCCAAAACTTCATGATGACGGCCACTGTAACCTATTGCCATTTCTACGCCATGAGAAGCCGTATCATTTCTTCCACCAAGCCTGACTATCGCCTTCAGTGCCAATTCAGCTACGCTATTCCAGGCGAGCGCAACACACTTCGTAATTTCTTAACATCACTTCCAAATCCTGCACAAAAGGTTAAAAAAGAATCGGAAGATGATTCCCTAGGAATCTAGATTCAGGGTAATGTATCAGACATGAAAGCCATCCTTAGACCTACACTCTCCACTGCTTTGGTAATTAGTTTTGCCTTAATCCTGCTTTTTTTAGGATTATTTGCAGAAGTTTTTGAGTCACAGACCCCGGAAGTAGATCTTGCTCAAATTTACGCAAATCCAGTTCCCGTTACTGAACTCCAACATTTAAAACTAGTTAAAATCTCCAACAAACAGGGAGCATTCATATTAGAAAATACTCATGGTGAAGGATCCCTTGAAGGACCTTGGCAAATGATTGAGCCTCAAGCCTTAAAGGTTAAGGCCGATGTAATTCCCAGGATTCTGGATGCCTTAAATGTTATTCGGGTAAGAAATTTTCATCGTCTAGAGCCAATCAACATCGCCAGTTTTTCCTTAGACAATCCAACTCTTACTCTAACTTTTACCACGACTAAAGATAAAAATTATGAAATCAAAATGGGCCTAATTAATCCCATTGATAATTCTGCTTATTTAAGTCTTTCTTCACAAAATCAAATTTATCAAATTGATCCAATTGAAATGGCACTTGAAAGTTACGATCTCGCTCAGTTAGTAGAATCAAGAGTTCTTGCGCTAAATCTTGAAACTCTCGCCTCATTGGAGCTTTATGGCCCAGCAGGACTCGAAGCCAAGCTTCTTAAAAAGGAAGAGAACTGGGTGGACCAGACCGGTACCCAGTTAAACGCTAACAAAGTAAAAAAGTACTTTGAACTTTTAGAAGATCTTAAAAGTTTTTCTATCCTAAATAATCTTTCAGGCACTCAACA
>CAMASK010000018.1 GCA_945860895.1 Bacteriovorax stolpii | reverse complement strand
CTCAAGATTTTTTAATAACTCGGGAGATAAAAGCCCTGACTGAGTTAAGAGCTTATCTGAAAGAAGAACTTTTAAGAAATCCTTTTCCCAAAGTGGTGCATAGTGAGTTTTAGAACTCAAGCGCGCTACATCCATAGCAACTCTAAGGGGCTGCGCAGAAATGTCAGGAAAAGCTTTGCGGGCATCATCATTAGAAACGATAGTTGGGAACTCAAGACTTTCAGCTAGTTTTTTGCCTGCACTGGCATGCTCTGGAATAGAATAATCGAGTGCTTTAAGTAGAACTTTTATTTCAACTTCAGGAATTTTAATTTTTTTGCGTTTGAGACCTGAAAGTTCCGAATACAAATCCAAGAGCTCTCCATAAGTCGCAACTTCAGGGCCCCCTACTTCAAAAATTTCATGCCCGTGGGCTTCTCTTGTAAGGGAAGCTTCTAAATATTTAAGCAAATCATTTAACCCCAAAGGCTGACAGGGTTGATTAAGCAAAGAAAATTGTGGCCTGAATGGAAGTCTTTCACCGAGGGCCTTAATCATTTCAAATGAGAGGGATCCTTCACCCAAAACAATGCTCGCTCTGAATTCTGTTGTAGGAATTCCACTGGCACCCAGAATAGCTCCAGTAAGCTGACGACTTCTTAAGTGAGGAGATAACTCCACATCCTTTGGTGACAATCCACCCAAATAAACAATCGAAGCTCCAGTGGGTCTGATCCAGTTAAGAAAATTAACAGCCGCTAGAGATTCCTGATACTCAAATTTATCATTCATTTCCTTAAGACCATGTACCAGAAAAAATGCCTTATCGACTTTATTCAACTTCAAAAGGCTAGCTGAATTTAATAAATCTCCTTCAATATAATTTACGTTCTTATGCTGAATTAATTTTTTATTATTCAAGGACCGTACGAGGGCAGTTATGTCGTGACCATTGGTGGATAAGTGCTGAATCAGAGCATTTCCAACAAAACCGTTTGCACCAGTAATTAATATTTTCATGCTTGAATCCTTTTTTCTGAAATAATGTGCCACTTGAGATGCTCCCCGAAAGCTCTCATGACAATTAAATGCATAATTGCCTGGGTCCATCGGTAAATGAACCACGGAAGCGATGGTCTGAAATTATGAATGGCCGCCATTACGTATTTGTGATCCAGAACCTCTCTGAATTCAAGTCTTCCCCTTTCCTGTTTAGCAGAAAGCAGACCACCTATAATATAAAGTAACTGTCTATCACTGGAGCTTCTCTCACGACTTCTTTCTAAGATAAGTAATTTTAAATTCGGACTGAATAAATAAAAAGTACAACGATCCCCTTCTAATTGAACTTTTACTAGAGTTGAAAAGAAAGTTGGAAGCCAGTTAAAGTACTCCATAGCAACCCATTCCGCATTTTTTCCAGTTGGCAGTACCAATCGCTGAATTGAGCGCACATCTTTTTCAGGCTGCACATGCCCTCTAAAAACTTGCTCAACTTCATCTATTAATGAAAGACTCAGTGCCTCGTCCAGAGAGGTGGTCAAATCTTCGGGATGTGGCCAGCGATGCTCAGCCCCTGCCAGCATTTGATGACGTAAACTTAAAATAAGTGGGTATACTAAATCTTTAGGAACACCGGTTACCAGTGAGACCCAAAATCGAGAGAGGGACAAAGGAATAATGTTTAAAGTTATTAGTGTACGAGTTTTTTTTATCTTACCGGAAGCTTTTTGAATCAAGCCTTGATAAGTCACGATTTCCGGACCACCAATATCATAGATTGCACCTTGAATTTTTTCTTCACTCAAAATACGAGATAAGACTTTAATCACATCCTTTAAGGCCACAGGCTGAGATAATGTTTTTGTCCATGCCGGGCAAATCATTATTGGTAATCTTTTTATTAAGCGCTCAAGAATAGTAAAAGAAGATCCATGTGGCCCGATAATAAGTCCAGCTCGCAGTACACTGGTCTTAATCGATGAATTTCTAAATGTTTCCTCAACTTCCAGACGACTTCTTAAATGCCATGATAAATCCTCACCATTAGGAATCATTCCACCCAGATAAATAATATGACCGAGCTTATGGTTAATCGAAGCGCGTAAGAAATTATCGGCCATGATTAAATCAAAATCGTAAAATGTACCTTGCGACAACGAAGCAGAAGGCAACATGGAATGAACCAAGTAATAAGCGCTTTCACAACCAATCATCGCCTCGTTAATATCTTTTAATGAAAATAGATCACATTTCTTCCATGTTATCCGAGGATGATGGGATTTACGCTCACGACGAGACAGACCCACGATTTCAAGGGACTCATCTTCCAGTAATTTTTCAATTAACGCATGCCCAATAAAACCACTGGCGCCTGCGATAAGTATTTTTCTCATTTAAACCCTAGCGAATGTTTCAGCGAGTGTAGCATAATCACTCTATGATTTTGATGAGAATCTTACCTGGAGTTCTGAAAGAGTTGTTGAAGCATGTTCCCACGGTTATGTTTGAAGCCGTGGATTGGAGCGTATTGGCACATGAACTGCCTAAACTTTCTCGCCGAATCATAAAAAAAGAGGGCTATTCAGAGCTTTTAGTTCTTCAAAATAGCTATTTACGCCCATTTTCCATTCAATTAGTTGAAGATGCGTTGAAATCAGTCAACTTAAAGCATAACGCACAAGCTGCAGAAAAGATTTTAGCTCTATATTTTGCCCAGCTTTTTTCCCCACATGGACTATTCTTGGACCTTAGATCCGAAGGCTATCAAATAGATGGAGAAATCTTAAAGTGGCATCCATCCGGGATATGGACCCAATTTAAACCAGAATTTTCCCTTGGTCTGTCTGAAATCTATGACGGTTTTTATCTGGAAGATCAGAGACTATTTGAGGCTGGTCTCATGAAAATTGGTCTGACTTCTCCTCATTGGCCAGAAAGTGACCGAAAAAAACTCTCAGAACTCTTCAAAGCTCATTTTGGCTCTTCGCTGGGAAGTATGGTATTTGATTTAGAAACTTTTAAAAAATCACTCTTGCGAGTTGCCGATTTCATGCTCGAGAAAAAAGTAAAAATTTCTACTGATTTTCTTTATTTAGGGATTGCCTTAGTGACCCTCTATTCGAGTTTAGAAATTTCTGAAGAACCATTGAATGTAAAAGGTATTTATCTTTCGGTAAGAACAAAATTACAAACGAAGTAAATTTCTCGCTTCCCTAAAATCATGGATAATATAATCAGTCAGGGGTTTTAATTCATAGGCCTGATGAGAAGTCGCCACCCCTACTATGTGACAACCGGCATTTCTTCCCGACTCAAGACCGGCCAGAGAATCTTCGAACACAACACAGTTATTTGGATGCAAGCCTAGTTTCTTTATACATCTCGTATAAACTTCAGGATCTGGCTTCCCTCGATTTACCTGAGGCCCATCAACAATTGTCTGAAAATACTTTCTTAAAAAAAGTTTATCTAACACAAAATCGACATTTGCAGTTGGGGCCGAGGTTCCCAGAGCAATCTTGAAGCGATGGGATGTTAAAAAATCCAAAAAATCCACCAGACCCTTAAGAGGAGTCATGTCTTTTTCATAATGTTTTTGATAATTCGATTCTTTCTCAATTGAATAAAGCTCGATCCGATCACTTGAAATTGATTCACCAAAGATCATGCGAAATAAATCTGCGTTGGTTTTTCCATTAAATTTATCTCTGTAAATCTTCTCATCCAGAGGGAAGTCATATTTTTTGGCAAAGTCCATCCAAGCCTTAAAGTGATAGCTATGGTTATCCACTATCACTCCATCCATATCAAAGATAAAACCTTTCAAATTCTTCATAAATTTATTTTACGCATTATTCGGGAATTGACTATGATGGTACGATGATTATTTTTAAAACCGCCACCATTGAGGACACCAAAGAGCTAGCAAAATTAGTCAATTCCGCCTATCGCGGAGAAGACTCAAAAAAAGGCTGGACAACTGAAGCCGATCTGCTCGATGGCCAGCGAACTGATGAGAAAAGTCTGAATTATTTGATCTGTACAACCCTTAATCAAATCGAGATGGCGATAGAAAATGGTCAGCTCATTGGTAGTGTTCATTTAAAACAAGAAGATGAAAAAACACTTTATTTTGGAATGCTGACTGTGGCACCTCAACTGCAGGCAAAAGGGATTGGTAAGATTTTATTAAATCACATTGAAAAGATTGCTCATCAAAAAGGTTTATCAAGAATACGTATTACTGTTATTCCATTCAGAAAAGAACTTATAGCTTTTTATGAACGCCGAGGCTTCAAAGCCACGGGAAGAGTTGAAGCATTCCCTGAATCAGACCCTTTGTTCGGAGTTCCAAAGGTTCAAGGCCTTTCTTTGCATGAATTTGAAAAAAATCTTTAAGGCTTACAACCAGTTGCAATGATTGTTTAAAAGTTAGACATTTTTTTTATCAAATTTTTCAAAGTTTAACCGAAAGGTATTATATGAAATACTGTTCCCTATTTTTATTGATCCCTTTAAGTCTCTCGGCACAAACTCCTCAAACGAAAAAAGTTGATCTCATGTCGATTTGTATGGATGGGCCTATTGAGCAGCCGCTGATCATTGTAGATGATGGATTTTGTGCCCACTATCTGGAAAAAGAGTCGCAGTCATTAATCAAAGAGGCTTTTCTTGCAACTGATAAAGGAATAAGTTTGGATCCTTTAAAATGTCTGGAGAACGATGATGAAGTGCCCCTTCTCCTAAAGCCTACAGACAAATGGAAAATTCGTTTGTACGCCAGTCATTCTTATACAACATATTTTAACTCTGACATCCAGCTCAGTTCTTCGCGCTACAATGTAGAAATTAAAGATTATGAATGGGCCGAGAGAAGTTCTCGTGAATTCTTCGAACCAAAGACCTGGAAGCAAGAGGGCAATAATCCTTTCCAAATGATTGATGAGCCATCGAATACTTTCACAGTGAGTATTGAAAAGAATGGCAACGAATTTTTCTTATCCGCTTTTCATCCAAAATTCCTCCAAGAACAAAATCAGGTTAAATACATGAAAGGAACAATTGATGGAGTTGAAGTGGATGGTGTGCAAGCGCTTAATGAACCATTTGATGGATACAATCAACGACCTGGCGAGAGCGAACTGGTAAGAAATCAAAATACTCACAAGCAAATGACATTTGAACTTGGTTACGGACATCGTTTTAAATTAATCGATACAAAATTTGGCAACCTCACTTATGTCCCAAGCATTGCAGCTGGTGTGATGGTTGGTGAAAATTATTCCGTAATGATCAAAGAGGGACAGTGGTGGGATTTTGATGAGGGCAAAGATAAATACGGTGTTCAAGGAATTGGGGGCAGTTTAACCAATCGCGTGGAGCTCAATACTCCTAAAGAGCGCTTTGGCTTTTTCTATGAGAACAAGCTTAGTTTTTACAAACAAGAGCATGGATTCATGGATGGGACTCAAAAGTATAATCTCGGATACATGGGTAATAGCATTGGGATGAAGTTCATGATTTATGATCCTAAAAATCGTAAAAAAAGAATTCCTGCCGAAGCCCTTAGACCTTAATCCTCGTGCCGTCACGTTAATATCAAAGCATAAAGTGCAACTGCAATTTGGTGGGGATTGAATGATAAATAATGACGTAATTCGTAGTGTTCGGTACATGCTAAACATAAGTGAGTTCAAACTTGTCGACATTGTTAAGCTAGGTGGTGGAAATGCGACTCAAGCCGAAATGAATGCGTACATAAAAAAAGAAGATGAACCTGGATTTATAGAATGCCCACAAAATCTGATGGCTCATTTTCTTAATGGATTAATTTATCTCAAACGAGGTAGAGATGAAACTCGCCCCGCTATGCCACTTGAGTTACCCACCAATAATGTTGTTCTAAAAAAACTGCGAGTTGCCTTTGAATTAAAAGATGAAGACATTATTGACTTCCTTAAGAGAGCGGGATTCAACGTTTCTAAAACAGAACTTAGTGCTTTTTTTAGAAAACAAGGACACATCAATTATAGAATCTGCGGAGACCAATTTTTAAGAAACTTTTTAAAAGGTTTAACTGAAAAGATAAGAAGTTAGTCGGGTTTTGCTGGGCAAGAATTAGAAAAAAATGGCGCACTGGACAGGAGTCGAACCTGTGACCTACCGATTAGAAATCGGTTGCTCTATCCAACTGAGCTACCGGTGCGCATACTCTCGAAGACGAAAAACCCATTGATTCCAAGGTGTTTTAGATTTAGAGATTTGCGCACAACTTTAAGCCCCTCCTCAAAAATTGTCAATCAAGTATCAAGCTTTTATGCTACTCTCGAAACATCTATGACTATACGCGCCCGCATATTTAGGTCTTCGAAACGGAATTTTGACTGTCAGCGTTCTGATAATAAGGAAGTTGTAACGGCAACTGCTTTGGCGACGCTACTCAAAGAAGATCATATTGTTGTAGGAGATTGGGTAGAACTTATCCCCCCACCCATGACTGGTCAGGAATGGGTAATTCAAAAAGTGCTGGAACGAAGCAATTTTATTTTCCGAAATATACCACGAGTTCAGAAAAAAAATGTCATTGCCGCTAATATTGATGTGCTACTGATTGTGGTGAGTGCTGGTGTGCCGGCATTTAAACGCGGTCTTGTTGATCGCTATTTAGTCCGCTCAGATTATTGGAATATTCCCGCCTATGTCATTTTCAATAAAATGGACCTTTATGAGGAATCTGAATTCGATATTCAATTCGAAGCTGATCGCCTTAAATGGCTAAATGTCGAGTGCTTTGAACTTTCTGCCCATGAAGGAAATTATAAGCAGCGCTATCTAGGCGAAGGCTTTAAGGAACTGTCCGACAAGCTCGCTGGTAAAACTGCTATTCTGGTAGGCCAATCAGGTGTTGGGAAGAGCAGATTGATCACTGAACTCTCCGAAGGAAAGATTCAACTTTTAAGTGGAGAAACTAATCGCGCCAATAAAGGTTCACACACCACAACTTGGGCGGAATTAATTGATGGCGAAAAGTTCGCACTCATCGACTCTCCAGGCATCCGTTCCATGAGTTTAAGTGATCTCACTCAGGAAGAGCTGATAATGAGTTTTTCTGATATTCAGGAGTTCGCAACAAAATGCAAATTTGTCAGCTGCAATCACGAGGAAAATAACAAAGGTTGTTTTTTTCAGCAGCTTAATAAAGAAGAAAGAGAGAATCAGTTGATTTTATCCAGACTTGATTCGTACAAACGAGTGCTTGAAGAAGTGATGCAGATTCCTGATTGGCAGAAAAAATAGAAAGAGAGAACTATAATTCTCTCTTTGCTTTGGATTCAATTAAAAGCGTGATTGTTGAGCCGCCAAACATCCCATAGGGCTTTTAGAGCCTGAAAATTTTAGCGATACATTGATCCTCGCTCATGACGATATCCTGCTTCTTTTTCTTCTTGATCTAACGAAGAAATGCTTCTCTCATTGTGATGAGAAGCACAGCTTACCATTAGTCCAAAAACGAAGAATAAAGCCAGTGTCTTTGCCATAAAGGCCTCCACGAAGGGGTTTTAAGCACATTCTTCTATTCGGATTTATCGGCAGGATACTTAGGAAAAAAATGCCCCCTTTATTTCTGATTAAAATCAAGTACTTATGTCGATGGTAATTGTTACAGGTTTAGTATCTGTCTAATGATAATTTTCCTGACAGACAGTAACTTGAGATAAAACCATTTATATCTTCAAGGATTACTAATGAAAACTCAGTTGGTGGCACTTCTTTGCCTTACACTGCTCTTTAACCAGACCACTTTTGCGGAAATTGAAGAGAGAAATGTCGATTTCGTTGTAAGTCCGACAGTACTTAATGATGGTGAAATCCAAGTTGCATTCGAATGGGTATCCCAAACTAATTTTAGAAAAAAAGATTTGAGCTTAATGGATATTCCTAAAATTGCGGATCTGCACCCAACAAATAATCAACTGATTGTTTCAAAGATTGCATTCCTTGCTAAAAAGCCTTTCGCCAATCTTTCTCAAAGCATAATGAATACTCAAAATTATATCTCTTCTATGCTTAGTTCAGTTTCTGTCAGCCAGAAATCTGCAGATAAGTGGTATGTCACAAATACTGTAAAAGCTTATAGCATTCCTTTTAAAGTGAGTTTTGATTTCCTACTAAAAGAAACAAATCCAGCAACCTTGGGCCCACAATTAACAAATTATTTGCGTGACGAAGCCTCTGCTATTGCGGGGACCGGCAAAGAACGTTTTATGGTTCTTGATATGACTAATTTTTCGCAATTGATGTATCGAAATTATTCAATTGTTTATATGAAAGAGATTTCAAGTAATGAAACGCTCATTGTTTCAGGCATTATCGCAGGATTTGATATTAAAACTGCCAACAGCTTTTTTAATTACCCACCATTTTCGTCTACTCAATCAACTATGGTTGGTAATCTAAGAACTCAGATCATCAATATGGCGAATAAAATTAAAAGATAGCTAGATCGTAATTTCGCCGTCCAAAGGAGGAATAGGTTTTCTTTCCTCTTTCTTGGGTGGCAACGAGATAACTTTCGCTGCTCCTTTGAATGGCAATTCGATCAGAATTTTTCCATCTTTTTGATCCATTTTCACTTTGCTTCCATCGCAATCATCCGGGACAGAGAATGAATTACTAAATGAAGATGAAACTGAAGTGTATTCATTTTTTTCTTCTGTTTTACCTTTAATAGTGATCATTTCATTGTTTACATCGATATTGAGTTGTTGGTCTTTGGTTTTAGGGGTGATGATAAGAATTCTTCCAGTTTTACTTTCGGCCCATTCACTGGAAAAGTTTGCGGAAGGTTTAATAGTCATAGAGTCTGATAGGGCATCCTCAAACATGTCCTCCAAGCCTTCAAATATGTTCTCATCAGAACCAATGCCATGAAGTATTTTATCACGCATTCTCTTATGCATTTCTTCCCTTAACTCCATTCTTCGTTTCAAGCGATTAAATGTATCCGGAGATTGAGTTAAAGATTGATCATTGGGCGAAGTCATTTGCCCAAGGCAAGTGATCGCTGAAATGAGTACAAGCAGAATAAGTCCAAGGGTTACATACATCCGTTTCATATAACCAATATGATCTTTAATTTTTAAGCGTCAAGGGCCTCGGACTTTTTCTAAAATTTCAAACATCCGACTTAACCCGTCAAGGAACAGGGCCGGCCCGGGCTGCAAGAAAATGGCTGGATCGACTTCGAAAACATGGAGATTTTGTATCGCCTTAATATTTTGGTAATTCTGTCTTTGGGAAAAGCTCTCAAGCTTCACTTTTTTACCACACCAGCAACCAATAATGGCATCCGGATTAAGCGCTACAATTTCTTCATCAGAAACACTTCTATTAATAGCGAGACTACCTGATTTATGTTTAAAAATATTTACGCCGCCACAAATCTCTATCAACTCAGACACCCATTGAATGCAACTTAAACGAGGCTGATCCCATTCTTCAAAATAGACTTTAACCTTCGGCTTGCCTTGAGACATAGCGCAATATTCGTTCAGCTTGGCAGAAAATTCCTCAACAAGTTTAATTGCTTTAGCTTGCTCCCCAACCATTCTACCGAGAAGAAGAATCTGCTCCAGAATTTCTTTTAACGATCTCTGATTCGTTATAAAAACATTTAATCCCCTGCCAACCAATTCCTTAGCAATGTCTTTTTGAATATCCGAAAAGCCAATGACCAGGTCAGGACTCATTGAAACAATTTGCTCAATATCTGAGCGGATGAATTGGCTTACCTGGGGATGGTTGTTTTTGGCCTGAAGAGGTCTTTCAACATACTTACTAACGCCCGCAATTAGGTCAGAACGACCTAATAAATACAGAGTCTCGACGGTCTCTTCTGTGAGGCATATAATTTTAGACGGATAACTCATTGATGACTCCCCCCATTCATTATGCCTGAGAGGCATAGATTCGACAAAGGATCAGTATGTTGAAGTTTCTCGTTTTCGCACTTTTATCTTTTTCAGCTTTTAGTGCTGACGATCACGCGACTATATCTCTTCAGAGACATTCTAATAAAATTGTTGTCTCCGTTAATCACGACAAAAACTGGCACACCTATTGGAAAAACCCCGGTGACGCTGGTCTTGCATCATCCTTTAAATTTATAAGTCTTGATGGAAAACCAATTGAGCTTAAAGCTTATGAATGGCCTGTTCCTGAAAGACACATTGAAGCTGGAGATATCTTAACCATAGGTTATGAAGGTAAGCAGCACTTCTTTTTTGATGATTACCCTGGGGATCTTGTAGCTCATGTTATTGTTTTGATTTGTAAGGATATTTGTATTCCTGGTGAAGCGAAACTTCAGTTAAAAAAGGATCAGAATTTTGTTTCAAACAGAAATGCCAGTCCTTTTTCAGATAAAGAATTAAGTGAAGCATTCCAGGATCTTCCTCAAGAGGCCATGGTTCCTTCTAATTTTGAGTACTATCTCACACGTATAAAAAATCAAAATCTTTTGACGCTTCATTATTCGCTCAAAGGTGTAAGGAATAATAAATTACCACGCAATTTATTATTCCTTACACCTTTTCCTAAAGCGCCATTCGGGTATAAAAGAGAATCACTCTACACTGAAGGGGATACTCTTTATGGCAAAACGGAAATTGAATGGGATGGCGAGTATCAAGAGCCTCCTATTCCATTGCCAGCGTCTGGCAGTTTTAAAGAAAATTATGAATTAAGTTTTCTCTTAAATGCACCAGGAATGAATAAAATCCAGAAAGTCACTTTGAAAGTAAAAGACTTCTCTCTCGCTTCTGGTTCACTCGAGAAGTTTTACCAACAACTAACTCCATTCGATGGGAATTCAAAAGTTCTAACTAAATCGCAGACCCCACCAACAGAAAATATTTTTCATTATCTGCTTCTGGCATTCCTCGGAGGATTAATTTTAAATCTCATGCCGTGTGTACTTCCAGTCATTTCTTTAAAACTTTTTAGCTTAATCCGCCATCAAAACTATTCACGGAAAAAATTATTTCAGCATAATTTAAGTTATACTATAGGAGTAATTTCCACCTTTATGGCACTGGCACTAGTCATTGCTGGACTCAAAGCTACTGGTGAAGAGGTTGGTTGGGGCTTCCAGCTTCAATCTCCAGCCTTCATATTAAGTATGATGCTGGTGCTTTTTATTTTTAGTTTAAATCTGTTTGGACTTTTTGAATTTATAACTCCTGGTGGATCTACAATTGGCGGAGCAAAAACGGAAGAAGGGTTTGTTGGAGATTTTTTTGGCGGAGTTTTAACGACTATTCTTTCAACTCCTTGTTCCGCACCATTTCTCGGCACTGCGCTGACTTTTGCATTTACTACAAATTACTTTACCATTTTCTTGATGTTCTTCTTCATTGGAATAGGATTAGCTTTCCCCTTTTTGATGACAGCGGTATTTCCCAAGACTCTGTCAATCTTTCCAAAACCCGGCGCCTGGATGGAAAAATTAAAATATTTTTTGGGACTTTCGTTAATTACCACGGTGGTTTGGCTCTATGACGTGTTTGTGAGTCTGGTAAATTTTGATCTCATCAGTTGGCGACTGAATTTACTCTTTGCTCTTTGGTTTTTTGCTTTCTTTTTTTATAAAAAGATCAGCCGTCAGAAAGTATTAGTCTTGGGAGTTTTTCTTATCCCTTTGATCTCAACAGTGCTGGCCATGAGAGATCTTGAGCTCAAACCAACCACAATAAGCACGATGACTAAAGAAACTGACTGGAAGCCCTGGTCGGTAGCTAAACTTGCTGAAGAAAAAGGTAAATTAGTTTTCATGGATTTTACTGCTGAATGGTGCCTGACTTGTAAGGTGAATAAAAAATTAGTTCTGGAAACGAAGGGATTCAAAGCTTTAACTAAAAAATATAACCTTGTTCTTTTGAGGGCCGATTGGACGAAACGAGATGATACCATTACCCAGTACCTTAAAAATTATGGAGCAGTCGGAGTACCGGCCTATTTCGTTCAAAAGACCAATGGAGAGATTATTTTTCTAGGTGAAACTATCCACCTGGATAAAATTGAAAAAAATTTAAACTAACAAAAAAAATTAACCAACAACATGCTCCTTCCTTACACCCTTCTTTTAATTGCTATGCTTTCCATTCAATTGGGCGCAGGTCTGGCCAAGCAACTCTTTCCCATGGCAGGTGCAGCGGGAACGACTTCGCTGAGACTGTTTTTTGCCGCTCTCATTTTAATTCTAGTTTGGAAGCCCTGGAGACATAAATTTTCACGTGCCGAAATAAAAAATCTCTTTATCTACGGCACTTCACTTGGATTGATGAACTTGACGTTTTATTTAGCGCTCAAAAGAATACCCTTAGGCATAGCTGTAGCCTTAGAATTTCTGGGCCCTCTTGCTGTTGCGATTTTTTCTTCAAAAAGAACAATTGATTATTTATGGGCGATCCTGGCAATGGTTGGCATTTTTTTAATTTTCCCTAGTGCCGATCTGAATCAGGCGATTGATTATTTAGGTGTCTTCTTTGCTGTTCTGGCAGGATTGTTCTGGGCGTTCTATATTATATTCGGTCAGAGGGCCGGCAAAGATCTACATGGTGGAATAGCGAGTTGTATGGGTATGTTTTTTGCCCTCATCGTAGCACTTCCTTTCGGTCTAATTATTGATGGTGAGAAATTACTTAATCCTCAAATACTTCCCATGGCAGTGGCCGTGGCGATTCTATCAAGTGCCCTTCCCTATTCATTAGAAATGTATGTCTTGAAACGCATTCCTAGTAAGACATTTGGCATTTTGATGAGTGCAGAACCGGCCATCGCTTCTTTAGTGGGTTTAATTTTTTTAAGTGAAGCGCTCACGAGTCTTCAGTGGACAGCAATCTTAAGCATTATAATCGCCTCAATAGGAAGCTCTTTAAGCCGATGACTGTACATACAGTGCCATCTTGATTTCAACGCGTTGCCCATTACAAAAGATTTATTAGAGTTACAATTAATTCATAAATTATTTATTCAGGAGTCCGCATGCGCGCTTTTTGTATCCTTTTAACATTCCTCACTGTACCGGCCATGGCTTGCCCAAGCCTTGCCGGAAATTATAAAAAGTGTCGTTCATCTACTGGTCAGGGAAGTAATGCTACCGAAATTTTAATTGAACAAAAAATTGTAAATCAGATTAATGAATTCACCATTACGACTAAAGATGCTGGTGAATCTGAGGGACATGTTGAAAATTATAAAGCTGATGGTAAAACAAAAGCCGTCACAGACGTTGATCCTGATACTGGGTTGACGATTCAAACCCAAACAACTGCAAGCTGTTTAGGAAATCTCTTAAATTTAAGAATGATTGCCACTGTGGACGGCAAAGATTTCGCCAATATCACAATAAAAGTTTCCAAAAGTAATAATCAGCTGACTGAAAATTATTCAGGTACAAGTATGGGTGATCACATTAGTGATATGATTATTTGTGAATGATATCCAGAATCCTAATCACATACAATTTCAGCTGACTTTAAATTGACTGAATCAATAATGTGTCCGCGCAGAGCCGCTTCATCGGTGCATGACTTAAGAATAATCTGCAAGTTTTCACCCAGACCATCAAAACGGTGCTGCCTGCCAAAACTGCCACATTTAATAATGGTGTGCTGGAGTTGAATAGAGACCTCACTATTTACGGTTAAAGCATCCTCATTTATGACCAGGGATTCTACTCCTTCAAGCTTTAAATCAGAATCAGTAAATGTACAGTTAAGTGGAGCCGCAAAAGCCTTCGCTTGAAGAGCATTTATGATAATTAGTAATAAACAAGCACCAATAAGCTTTTGCATTCCTTCCTCCATCTTGTTTCGGGAATAATAAAGGATTAACACAGTTCAATGAACCATGTAAGAAGTGCATTTTGGCCCTATGCTGATTTTTTTGAACCCTTGAAGTGGGTATTTTTTACATTCCCCCCGTCAAATAAAAGTCGTAAAGCATCTTCTCATTTATAAGATACGCTTATGAAAAAATTTCTGTTTATCTTAACCTTAGTACTGGTAATTCATCCGCTAAGCTCCCATGCGCAGAATTATAAGCTCGAGAAAACTTCAGATCTTTTAGATGGTTGCGGTTATATTCATAACGATAAATATAGCTTTACTGATGCTTTAGCGTTGATTCAAGAACTTCTCAAAACTAAATTGGAAGGCGATAAAGCCTGCTCTGCACCACTGGCCCAACTTAATTCTCAGCTCATACAACTTGATGCTTATTTTAATCGGGAGATTACGCAAGCTGAAAAAAAAGAATTGGCCAAGGATGCTAAGAAGGAATATTTGATCGATCTTGAATCTGAGCTTATGTTGATTGATCAGACTGATCCAACACAAGCCTCTCGTGTGGCAAGTCTTCAAACATTAATTGATACAGTAAAACAGTCAGTAAGCACTCTTGGAGTGGAATCAAAACTGGCAAGAATGGAAGACGAAAAAAATAATGAGCTTCAGATTTCTCAAAAATGGCAAAACGTCTATGCCAACTCTTCAGCTGCCATCGCTACCCTTAATAGTTTGCCAAATAATTGTGTGGATAAATTGGGTGGCTGGAAAAATATGATCCCAGTGGTAATGAAGCTTGCTTCTTCTGCAGGAACACTAGTGGGAGGAACCGCAGGGGGAATCATTTCCGCAGGATTTGAAGCTGGTGGTCAGATGGCAATCCTTCTGCGAAACAATAAAGTTAAGAGGGCAATCTCTGAAACGAATCGTGTCCAAAATAGTCAAATCTTGGCCTGTACATATACACTGCTCCAAACTAATGCATGTGAGTTAAAAAGGGCCAAAGATCTGATGGATGATAAGAAAAAAATTTCAGATCTCATCAATCAAAGGATAAGTGATACAAAAAACTCTGAATACGAAGCCTACTTTCTTCAGATTTCAAGACTTGCTAAAGTTCAAAGCATTTTTAAAGATGTAGGCTCCATGGGCTCTGCTCTTACGCTGGATCTTCAGCTGTTGGGTCGTTATTTTGCGGCCGTCAGACTATCGCCAGATTCAATTAAAGATTCAGACATTCCGGGTCCTGAAACTACTGATGATGAAAGAGCAAACTTTCTTATCACTATGAAGGCTCGGGGTTTAGACTGGACTGAATACAATCAGAATGGACCAACACCTCTTCAAAATCAAGTTGAACAAGTAAGAACTTTGATTAAGACTGCCAGAAGCGTAATCAAAACAGCTGAAGCTATAATGACTAAAAAAAGGTCATTTTATAATTTAAAATCAAAAATCATCTCTAGTAATCAGTACATAATTAATGAAATGAGAAGTCTCTACTCTTTTAATGTACGTTATATGGATTCAAGTTCCTTGCCTTCTCAATATCGGGCAGACTTCAAAACGAATGAAATCATGTTGCGAAAAATGATTAATTACCTTGATCATAATTTCGTTGGCCTTACTGATGAAGAATATGCTGACTATTTAACTAAGGTTGATGAAAATGGCAGGTTGCTTTTTGAAGAAATGGCACGTGGATCAATTGCTCAAATCACTGTTCAAACAGTTCTAATGATTCCAGATATTGCCTTTGAAAGATTTAATCGTCCATTCAAGCATCTTGAAAAACTATTTTTAACGAATGATATTATTCTTTCCAATGATCCGACACATCCTTCATTTACAAATTTTGTGATTAATCGCTCCATGCAATCAAAGTTTGAGACTTATCCTGATTTCCATGCCACTCGAGAAGCTTTCCGTATGGATACTTATTTAGCTGCAAAAAATGGTTTAGAAAAAGGCTTCAAACGCGAAATTATCCGTATGATAAAAAATAGCATGAATGCAAAATCCGATATCCTAACAAAGTTCGAAGGAAAAACCGCTGCTCACATGTGTGCCTTATTTTCTTCTTTTCTAAAGACCGAAGCACCATTTGTTTTCAGGAAATGTCAGGAAAGATATAAGTCTCTGGGATTATTACCTATTTTAGCAGAAGCGAATCGGCCGACTGAAATGAAGATCGATTATGAAAATCCATGTTTTTATAATTCTTTTAAGCAAGAAGAAGAAGGTCAGCGTCGATTATACGAAAAGCTGATTGACTACGGAAGCCGCAATAATCTAGCCTTGACCAATGATAGTTTTTGACCAAACCAGCATCGCATTTATCCAACGCTCTCAGGATCTCGTGCGAGAAATTCTGGCAGACATTGGACTAAGTTTTCGCAAAACACGATTTATTTTTGGTAATTATACTTACCCCATTAAGGTCGTGGTTTTTGAAGGAAATGATTTAGGTTTTTTCGATGCTAGTTATTATCAGATCGGAATCAATAAAAAACTTATTTATACTGCTAAAGATTCAGTGATACGGGACGTTCTTAAACACGAACTGGCCCATTACCTCACATGGCTCGAGCATGGCATAGTCCAGCCTCATGGACCTGAATTCAAAGCAATCTGCAGAAAATATAAATTTCCAGATGAAGTGGCATTATCCAAAATGAATATTGAGAAGGCCAATCTTTCTAAAGAAGGCGATCTCGATTCAGAGAGGGTGATAGAAAAAGTAAAAAAGCTTTTGCAACTTGCCCAAAGTTCAAATGTTCATGAAGCGGAACTTGCCACAATGAAGGCAAATGCCCTTTTACTCAGGCACAACCTTGATCACATTACATCCAATGATGACGAACCTTTATATATGGATCGAGTTCTTTTAAATTGTAGAAAAGATCCAAAAATGTCTGCGATTTACAGCATTCTCGTGCATTTTTTTGTTCGTCCTGTCTTTAGTCATGGCAAAAGTCGCTGCTGCATTGAAATCACCGGAACATTTACCAATGTGAAGCTCGCCGTTTATGTCGCAAACTTTTTAGAGCTCGAACTTGAAAACTTGTGGGATGTTGCACGCAAGGAATACGGTTTTCAGGGACTGCGTGCGAAAAATTCTTTTTTTCTTGGAATTGCCGCAGGCTTTGATCAAAAAATGAAAGCTTCTAAGCATGATCTTTCCTCAGATGATAAAAAATCTCTCATTCTAGTGGAGAGAAATCTTGATGTAAAAATAAAACAAATCTACGGCAAACTTAGCTCTTCTCGCACTAATCATAATTCAGATGATCGGGCCAATGCTGTAGGAATAATACAGGGTCGCAACCTTAGCATCAGGCAAGGTTTAGAAAGCTCCTCAAAAGGGCTGTACCTTGAATAAAAAGGATTTCTATAATGAACTCGCAACCTCAAGCCCTTAAATCACTTTCAATTGCTGGTTTTGTTCTGGCGCTGGCCGTACTCATCGGCGCTTTTGGGGCACATGGATTAAAAGCAATCGTCACTCCTGAAAATCTTGTGACTTTTGAGACGGGTGTCCGTTATCACTTCTACCATGGATTTGCCCTTTTGATGGTGGCGCTCACTCAACAGTTATTTCCAGGAATTAAACTAAATGCTAGTTTTTATGCCTTTTTTGTAGGGATCTTGCTGTTTTCTTTTAACTGCTATTTTTATGTTTTAAGCGGAATGAAAATATTTGCTATGCTTGTGCCATTAGGTGGTCTGCTTTTCATGATTGGATGGATTATTTTGGGAATGAAGGCACTAAAATTTAGGTAAACCGAAGCCGCAATTGTTTTGCAAATATACTTCAAACTCTTCATCAGTCGCAAATTTAAATTCAATTGGACTAACATCTAATTCATCCCAAAAATCTATTTTAGGTCGACGGCATCTTTCACCAGTTGTACCATTAATAATGAGAACCTCTTTGGAACCTGTATTCCCATTATCCAAATCAATTTTTTCTTTTTCGAACTGACCAAGCTGAGGTGATTGTCCTCGGGAATTTGCTCTGAGAATGACTCCTCTTCCTTGATATCTTAAATCTGCATACCCCGCTTTACTGCGCTCAGGATTTACATCCATTGGCCCCTCCTGAAAAATTCCGCCAATAATTTCTTTTGAATCTTTATTAAAAATGATTCTTTCACCATTGGCCACTGTCACAACCAAGGTGTTCTCCATCTGCTCCAATACTGGTAATTGATTTCTTGGAAAGAACATAAAATAAGAATGAAGGGTGTGAGAAACTGTATCATTTGGGGCATCATCAACTTGCATCGCAATGTTTTGTCTCGCATGTTCAGGATATTCAAAATTAAATGTCCTGGATGAATTATTTTTTTTAATAATCTTATTCGAACCTACATTCACAAAACTAAATTCTTCTGTTCCAGATGCTGGGAATCGATTGCCACGACCAATCATCGCTTCACCATGGGCCATAGCCTCGATAAACTCATGATTAATAGGTTCTAATTTATCTTTGACTGGAGAAATACCTGCTTCGATAACTACAATTTTACTTTTGACTTTATTTTTCCAATCCACTTGCATGCTAATACTCGAGCTTTTTAAACGAGGCAGTAAATCTACTTTATAAACACCCTGCTTTAATGAAAATGGTTTAGCTTCAATGTCTTGAGAGCAGGACAAAGTAAGATCAGATGGATCAACGCTTGTTAACAAATTACCATCTTTATCAAATAATTTTACGATCAAATGAGTAGAGTCCAGACCGCTGGCAAACACACGTAAATCTTTGGAGTTTAATTCAATACGCGCCACTTTAACCGACTCATCCGTTAAATTTGCCGGATGATTCTCTTTAGAAGCTGAGAATTTATACTTCAATGAGGAAGGTGAAGAGCAACTAACCAACATGAGGAAGAGGAAAAAGCGCATGACTTCTTATCGGTTAGTGAGTAAAATACTTGAGCTTTTCGTTAAACTAATCGATCAGAAGGACCATAGGCCCATTTGTGCTGTTGACCAATCACCCTGAAGGGAAGGCCAAAGGCTTCATTCATTTGTATGACTTGTTGAAAACGATTCATGGGAAAGACTTCACCTGGCTCATAACAAGGAGTTAAGCACCAAGCAACCTGTGTTTCCATTTTTTGAGATTTAACAAAATGAAAAGCATCATAAGTGGATTCAAAATCCTTTTTATCTGCAATTACGGCCTTAATTTGAGCCTTGTGCGAGTAGTCCTCAAGGAATTTTAACAATAATTCTTTCGAGGTTTTAACCTGAGTCGATGGAGTTTTAAAATCGTAAGAAATAAAATCCACGAGATCAAAAACTTCTTTCACAACTCTGGTTCCAGCAGCTTCAATGTTGATGAAGTAGTTGCGGGCCTTTAATTCCTTAATCAGTTCTATCAATGAAGGAATATGAGAAGGATGAAGCGGATCCCCACCAGTAATAGAGACTCGTTTAATTAAATCCTGTGAGAGAACTTCCACACTCTCCATCACTTCATCCAAAGACTTAGTGAAGGCTGGATCAAAATCCCAGGTTTCCTTGGTATCGCAATTCACACAGCCAATATGGCAGCCTTGAAAACGCACAAAAATCTGGGGAATTCCAATATGGATTCCCTCACCTTCTGTGGCCCGATAAACCGAATTAATTAACAACGTTGTCATGGGCCGCAAGCTTATCATGTTAGATTGTGGGTGAAAACTACGAGATATCGCAGGAATTTGCCGGAGTAAATTTTACAGATCTCAATCAAATTCATACAATCTTTGAAGAAAGAGTTTAATAGTTATTTTTCGAGGTAAGTATATGCAATTACAACGACTTATCGGCATAGTTCTCGTTTCTACCATCCTCACGGCCTGTGGGGACGATATTTCACGTAACAATCGAAATCCTATAACCCGAACAACTACAGGCTTATCAGGGGAATCAGGAGTCATTTCTGGGGCTCACCGTGAAAGAGGGATTGCTCCAATTACCTATTCGACTGAAATAGCCAATGACTGGGAGAATATAAATATCCATGCGATTGCGGACATACGCTTTGATGATGATGGTGCTGATGGGAAAAATGTTTCAACTCGCACGGCAAAAGGTCGCCCAACTGTCATTTGTGGAATTACTAAAGTGAGCTTGAAAGAAAAAATTTCTGATTGCTCTTCGGCTTCTAAAAACGCAACTAAGGCGACCTGGAGTGGAACACTCGAGGCAGGCTCTTCCGAGGGTACATGGAATCTAGTGACCCTTGCCGAAAAAGATAGTGGTGACGATACTTACGAAGTCTGGCTAGATAAACGTACTAACATGGTGTGGTCTGATATCGTAGTCAACGAAGCAAATTGGTGTGGGGCCTCGGGAAGTCAAAACGAAGTTTCCGATAATGTAGGTGAAGATTGCCTTAATACGGGTAACGGAAAAAGCTTTTGTACTAATTTACATCTAGCAGAACTACCTATTGTTAAATGGCGACTACCTACACGACATGACTATCTTCAGGCCGATCTTGATGGAATTCGCTTTGTACTCAAACAAAATTCTGGAGCGTTAACATTTTGGACTGCTACGACGAGTACCGATGTTGTTAAAAGAGATAAGGCTTGGACCTATGACATGACCAACGGAAAACTGGCCAGTGAAGCAATGAATTCTAAACGTCACGTCCGCTGCATTGGAACTCCAAACTTCTAATGGATATTGAAAGCCACTATCAAAATATTCTTAATCATCTGGGCCAGGGAAGTCGGGCCCTAATCAGATTCAAGCCGAATGAAGTGGAAGAAATCTCCATTCAATTTCAAAAAGAACTGAACCAGAATGATCCAACCGGCATTGAAAAAGTTCTCTGCCTGATGGACCATTCCGCTTGCGACTTCTCAGCTTGGGAACCATTAATCCTAAGGGCTTTAAATTCACCACTCCCTTCTCGCTTAATAATCTTTGCCCTCAATTGCGCCAGAAAGCACATCCTTCAGGCCCGTTTTAAACGAGGCCATCGACTAGATTTTGAGTTTTTAGAAACCCTTCGCAAACTCTTATTCTCAACTGATCCAGAGGTCGTTGAATGGACACTTAGAACAATAGAAGAATGTGGTAATCAGGGAGTGTTTTTTTTAAAGGAATTTGATAAAATTAAACCACCCCCGTGGAAATGGTTTAACGCTCATCACAGGGCCGTGAGAGAAATTATCACCATGCTCGAGAGACGCTGGAGTCGTTTTGAAAAATAACCTTGATCATAAAGACCCTAATACCATTTTAAATTACATAAAAGAGCTGGAAAACGCTGTCGCCCAGCCACTGCTTGATTTGGAACGCAGAGAAGACGTTAAAGTTAAAATTAGAGTTGATGAGAAAGTAGCTCCGGCCATGTTTAAATCAGATCCCTTTATTCCGAATGGCTTCATTGCCAATTCACTTACAATTAAGGCCATGCGTTCAGACATCTTTATTCTTGGGGAAACCTTCGAAGATCTAACGGTTGATTACCACTGTGCTTGTGGAAAAAATCTGGATATTCAATTCTGGAAGTTTTGCCCCTTTTGCTCAAGAGAATTTAAACTTTAGTTTTTTGACGTTGCCAAAAAAAAAGCTGACAATGTCTGTATGCTAATCGTTCAGAAGTTTCACTCCATTCATGAAATTGATTCCGAATTTGTTTCGAGTCTAGAGCTCTTACTTCAGGAAGAAGTTCCTAGTTTTTTGGACCTGATTGAGAAGCATGATAAAGCCCCCGTGGGTGATGCCTTCACTTATTTTTTATTTTTTGGACCAACTCAAAATACACCCATTGGCTTTGCTCAATTATGCTTGCATAAATTACCAGGTGAAGAATTAATAAATTGGAAAAAAAAATATTTCAAATTCTGGAACAAAGACCATCACCTCTGGAAACAAATTACCTGGAAAGTGGGAGAAGGGAATTCCGGTCTGTTTGTTTTTGATCCTCGTTTTGCACGTTCAGGACGAGAAAAAATCCAGGAACTGATTAAAGAATATGAAAGTCGCTCAGAAATTAAGACTCAAGAAATTTATTATCTGAAGGGTCTTCAGGATTTTCAATCCAGCTGGCAGACTGACAATAAATGGACTAAGGAAAGATACGTCCTGGAGCCATTAGTAAAATCTCAAAAATGCTATAAGGATTATTTGAAATCCCTCAAGCCTGATATTCATGAATTAATAACATCGAGCTGGAAAGATCTTCACACAAAACTTCGAGTGGAGCTTGGAGATTATCCTTCTCCCAAAGAAACCCCTCAAACAATTCCAGTGGATGAAAAATTATTAAAACTTTGGGAAAAACAAGGTGCTCAGATTTTAACATTTGAAAAAGATCTAAAAGTTCTCGGATGCCTATTGTTACATATAGGTAAAAACGGAAATATATTCTTTGAACCATTTCCTTTTGAAGCCCATGGGGAAGCCTTGGTTTCAGATGAACTCTATACTCAGTACGCTCTGCTTAAGTTTTTTGAAATACCAGAAGCCAGAAAATGCCACATGCTAAAATTTGGAACCAAATTAGTTTTCGATGAGAAAGACGATCTTAAATTTTTCCAAGAACAAGGCTTTCAATACAAGACCGTAATTCAGAGCTTTTCATCCAAGTTAGTCAATGTTACCAAACCTTTATGAATTCTTCAGATTGGATCTATAAAGTCGTTAATGCGTTTTATGCCAAGGCTAAGAGTGACATCCTGATTGGATATCACTTTAATATTATTCAAGATTTTGAAGAACATATTCCACGAATAGCTGCATTTTGGGATTTACAACTTCTAGGTTCAACCAATAGAAAAATCACAGAACCTTTTGATCTTTTGAAAGTTCATGGCCAATTAGGAATTAAGCGAGGCGAGCTAGGCAGATGGTTGGTACTTTTTAAAAAAACTTTAGATGAAGAAACACTCACTAATCCAGAATTTACAGAATTAAAAAATAACTGGCTTGAAAAACTCTCATTCTTTGAATCAGTCTTTTCAAGGTTTTTTGGCTTTAAGTGATTTAGTCATAAAACGCTCAAGTACTGGCTCGCCTGTGATATCATCAAACATCCAGTTGAATAGATAGAATCCCCTGACTTTTTTAGCTGCATAAATCGCCTGCTCTTCATTATGAAATTCAACCGCAATGAAATCTAAATTTTGTACCTTAACGATGTGAGCCGAAAGGCACCCTTCACTATAGTCAGAGCAAGGAATACCATCAGCTAGAGTCTTGGGAAGAACAATGGTGGTGGAAGCATCTGCATCTTTGGCCAAAGCTAAAATATCTTCTTTCGTATACTTGAGTTCTTTGGTGCAAGATATGAGCGATCCAAAAATCAAAATTGATAAAAACGTCTTCATCTAAAAAGTTTAGTCGATTTTAGAGTTAGTTCAAGCTTTGATTCGATGTGTTTGATGCATTTTATCTTTTGCCTAAATTTGAAATGAAGATAGAGCTCCATAACTAGTCAGGATAAATATCAAAGGTTAAATGTATTCCAGTTTTTGTCCAACTGGAGGCTTAATGAAAAAATCCCTTTTTATCATTCTATTTTTCACATCCTGCTTAGGCTGGTCAGATGTTATTCGCAGTCCAATTCATTCACTGAACAAAACTATGATTCGTTTTGAAAATGGTCGTGTCGCATTCATTGACTCAAATGAAAAATTACTTTCAGATCAATTAACCGAAGCGGCAATTCGTAAAGATTTAATAGAAGTTAAAATTGATGATGAGCAGTCATTAATTTCTGTTCAAACAATTCAAGAGGGACCATCACATTTAAAAAGAATGAACCTTATGGAAGATCCAGCGTCCATAACTTTTGAACCGACAGTGATTCCAGGATATTCAGAGGCATTGAAATTATTTAATCGACTTAATACAAATTGGGTCAGGTCTTCAGAATGCTCAAATCGGGCCCATATTTGGGCTTTTGAAGAATTTAAGACCAATAACTTAAAATCGCAAAAAGCGTTTGTCTTCTTCACAGCTTCATATATCAATCGAAATCGTTTTAAATGGTGGTTCCATGTGGCCCCACTTTTCACTATCAAAGAAAATTCGGGGCTCGAAAAGAGAGTTTTTGATGTTATGTTTACTGACAGACCAGTAACTATCAAGGAATGGACGGATAATTTCGTTTTCAGCAAACGTCCTTGCAAATTAACCACAAAGTTTTCGGAATACGATGTAAATCCGCAAACGGAAGACTGCTACTTTATTATCTCTCCTATGTATTACTGGACTCCAACAGACATCAGTAATGAAGAAACCCAAAACAGATTTAAAAGAGATTTTAATCAAGGCGAAATTCGTGCTGCATATAGTGAAGCATTCTAAAATAAATCAAGCGAGACATTATGAAAACGAAAAAAGATTTTTTGACTATGTTGTGCCTCTTAACCATTGCTTCTTGTGGAAAAGATAGCGGGGGCTCCAGAGCAATTACCGAGAATAATCCGGGAATAGAGTCTGAGGGGATGGAAGGAAACTATAAAGCCATTTTAAGGCCCTATAATAATACTCTTTCAGGGTGGGTTCCGAATGGCATTACTGAAATAAGAATCGCTGATGGTGAAATCGAAATTAAAAGTTGGTTGGATGATGCGGCTAATGTCGTCCATATGCAAAATATTCACTTGGGTAATGAGTGCCCCACAATAAATGCAGATAAAAATAATGATGGGTTTATAGATTTTAATGAGTCCATAACCATTTCTAAAAAAATTCTTATTCCTTTAGACGCCAACCTCAATTCCCAAGATGAGGGGGCCGGAATGTATCCTAAAGGCAATTTCAACTACTTTCAGAAGGCTTCAATTGAAAGTCTTTCTAGAGATTTACACTCAGTGGATCAAAATCCTGCTGATCAAGTGGTAAAACTTACCAGTAATGCAAATCTTGCTCTAGTCGGAAAAGTTATCATTGTTACAGGCACCGCCATAAGCAGACCACTGCCAGAGAGTGTTTCCAGAATAAATACTTTAGCACCTCAAGCCTCAATTCCTATTGCATGTGGTGTACTTAAAAAGATCTAAAATAAAAAAAGCCACCAATCGGTGGCCTTCATCTATACTATCTACGAATTGGACGATAGATCTTACTCAAACCGGCCAGTGGCATAGGACTACTTTTAAACTTTGTTGATCTTTGGTACATCCACATAAAATCAGGACGTGTTTCACTCACCCAACTTCCTCCGACGACTTTACCTGCCCGATCAATTTCCAGAATGTATTCGTAATCTTTATGGCGAAATTCCTGATGAGGAGTTCCAGTTACAGGTTTTTTAGACACAAAATTTTGAACTCCAGTTGCTGCTAATTCTGGTGTAAAAAACTTCAACTCCTCACCGTATGTCATTTTCATTTTTAGTCGGATTTTTCTGGAGACACCAGATGAGAGATCAACTTCATTCAAAGCTTCTTCTCCAATTATAGAACCGGTATAACTCGTGATGGGTTGATTCCACACATCGTTAAAACGGTCAATGTCAGCAACAAAACCGCGCCCATGAATTCCAATCATATTTGTCAGTACAACGTGGAACGCCCCTGCATTAACATCACGACAGTCATCAGAATTAGCAAGTTCTGGTTCTGGTGGATTAGTATTTCTGTCCCGATTGTCCCCTTCTCCCGGGACTTTTCCTGGAACTTTACAGCGTCGGCCGGTAAAAGAAAATCTTCCACCATAATTATAAGCTTCATGCATTGCCAGAAGTCCTTTCACATCCGAGGAACCAAAAGGCACTTTGATGCCATCCTTGTTGATTACAATGACAGAGGTAGGTTCAGGATAGTTTGTAGCTGCCTGAGACCAACCATGACAGATGCCTTCCCACCATAAATCATGTCTGGTAAAGCGGCCCAAAGTTTTCTTTGTTAATGTGTAATTGTAATCATCCATTGCAATGTCATACATTTCTGCAGGAGATAACTGCGACAACTGTTGCTGACTCATTTTTTTCAATTCTTCACGCGAATAAAGTTTATATTTGAAAGGTTCGGGGTTTGGATGGCTCCATCGGTAAGCAATCCCACCAAGATTAGAAGGCCAATAAGTTTCAGACCATCCATAACGATCATCCAATTGATTACCGGCCAGAGGCAGATAACTAAAATTTTGAATCATCTCTGTCCCTGAAAGATTTTTAAAAAAATTAGGACTATTACCGGCTTCAAATCTGTCTGCTTTTACTGAGAAGGGTGATAAGAGTGCAAGTGAAAGGAGGAGAGCTTTTTTCATTTTTCATCCTTGTTGAAGTGAGGCTCGAATAACTTATAGCCGAGTCAGCAACTTTGCTCAATGATGAGTCCTCATACATTTGATAATTTAAAATTGAGATTTCAAATAGCTGGAATAAGAGCAGGCAAACTTAAGAAATAAGCATGGCGGAACTTAAAAATTTCGCCATGCCATGAGTTCATAATGATGCATAAGAACTAAGAAATAATTAATAAGCTGTTTCTTTCAGTGCCATTTCCAATGTTGGATAGCGGTAACGAAAATTATTTTCTTTAAACTTTACAGCAAGAACTTTCTGACCTTCCAGAAGGATTTGAGACATTTCTCCAAAAACCAATTTTAAAGCGAAAGCAGGCGCTGGCATAAAAGCTGGACGATGGAGCACTTTGCCCATGACCTTACTGAATTCCGCATTTGTGGCTGGATATGGAGCTGTGCCGTTTAAAACACCTTTAATGTTTTCATTTTTTAAAACTTCTATGTACATATTGGCCAAGTCTTCAATATGAATCCAACTCATATATTGCTTCCCGTTTCCAACCGGTCCACCGGCTCCTAATTTAAAAATTGGAAGCATTTTTGCTAAGGCTCCACCACCTCTGCCGAGGACTATTCCTACACGAATAATGACAACTCTTGCGCCATGATTACTGGCCTGATTGGCCTCTTTTTCCCAATCCTGACAAAGCTTACCAAGGAAATCATTTGCAACAGATGATGCTTCATTAATTTCTTCATTGCCTCTATTGCCATAAATCCCAATTGCAGACGTTGAAACAAAAGCCTTAACTTTAGAAGATGATTTTTCAATGGCTTCAACGATTCTTCGAGTGCCGAGAATTCGAGATTCATGCATTCTTTTCTTATGCTCATTATCCCAACGTTCAGAAATGCTTTCACCCATAAGATTTATAACTCCCTCAACTCCTTGGAAAGCTTCAAGCGGAGGAAGAGAATTCATGTCTGTCCAATAGAAATATTTGCACGAACTTCCTAGCGTGATCGCTGCCTTCGCAATATTGCGAGTAAGAATAACAACTTCATCTCCGGAATCGAGAAGTTGTTTTACGATTACTTTACCCACAAAACCAGTAGCACCTGTCACTAAAACTCTCATTGGAAACCCTTTTGTCTAAATAAACCGCATCATAACTTAGGTATCTATGCTTATAGTATATACAAAAATTAGACATAAAAAAGCTTGGACTTTGAAGTTGCGCCGAGATGAGTTATCTCTATATGCATGAATATAACTAAAGTAAATACCGTCATCATAGGGGCAGGTCTGACCGGACTTTTCCTTGGAAAACTTTTGAAAGACAAAGGTCAAGAGGTTTTAATATTAGAAAAATCCCGGGGCTTGGGTGGCAGAGTGGCCACCAGAAGAATCGATCAATTAGGTTTGGATCATGGTGCAGCCTTTCTCACTGCTACAGATCAATTAGTTGAAATATTAATAAAATCAAAATTACATTATGAAATATTGACTGAAGGAATACTAGTTAAGGGTGGGATGAATCAACTCGCTAAATTCATCGCCCAAGGTCAGAACATACTCAAAGAACAGAGACTGGAAAAAATTGAAAAGATCAAAACAGGATGGCTACTCGAATCAGATAATGCTCTCACCATTGAATGTAAAAATTTAATCATTACTGCGCCTGTTCCCCAGGCACTTGAACTACTGAATCAAAATTGCCTCCTAAATCAAATAGAGCCAAAAATTGAAACACTTAAATATAGTAAGGCGCTTATATTTCTGGGTGTCATGAAGAATGCTTCAAATATTGAAAATTTTAAATTCATGGGTCATCAATTTTTACCTATGAATATAAGAGACCTTCATCCCAATGGTCTCATTATCCAGCTTGCAAATGAATTCTCAGAAAAATGGTTTAACGAAAGTGATGAAATTATTTTAGAAGCAATTTTAAAGATTTTTAAACTCTCCCCGATGGGAGCACTTGAATTAGACAAGTATGAACTCAAAAAATGGCGCTACTCCAAAATTGAGACCCCTCTTGAAATCCCTTTTTATAAAGTTCAATCCAATCTCATTCTTTGTGGAGATTCTTTTATTGATCCTCTGGCCAGTGCAGAAGCAGTTTCACTCATCCTATAATCTGACAAGATTAGTCCGAAAAAAAACAAGAAAGAGTGCATCTTTTTCAGCTTAGGGCATAATAAGAACATGAGTTCTAAGCTAGGGTTGGTCATGACAGGTGGTGGAGCAAGGGCAGCATATCAAGTAGGCGCTGTTCGAGCTCTGTATGAAATAACAAAAAAAGATAAAAAATTATTTGATGTCATCACTGGTAATTCTGCCGGAGCAATTAATTCAATGTATCTCTCGGCCCATGCCGAAGATTGGGATATTGCAACTAGTGATCTAACGTCTTTATGGAAGAGAATTAAACCACAAAATGTGTATGATTTAAGAGCTAGAACTATTTCAGAGCTTGGTCTGAAATGGTTAGGTGGGACTATATTTGGTGGAATGACTTCCTCAGGAAGCCACATCAATCACTTGCTTGATACTGAGCCTTTGCGCAAACTTCTTTTAAGAGAAATTGATTTTAGCCACATTCAGAGAAATCTCGATAGAAAGACACTCCATGGAGTTGCGCTTTCTACAACCAACTATAATTCTGGAAGTAATGTCGTTTTTTACCAAGGTTCAGACGAAATACAAGATTGGTCACGAACAGATCGTTTTTCAGTTCGTCAGGATTTAAATGTTGAGCATGTCATGGCCTCAGCGGCCATTCCATTTTTCTTTCCTCCCGCACAAATAGGTGAAAGTTACTATGGAGATGGTTGCATTAGGCAAACAACCCCCCTTTCACCCGCGATTCATTTAGGCGCACAAAAAATCATAGCGATTGGAGTAAGATATCCCCATCATCAAAAAAGAATGCAAGATCTCGCCTTCTCACCTTTTAAAAATCCAACGCTTGGTCAGATAACAGGTGTTATGATGAACGCGATTTTTTTGGATTCTCTGGAAAGCGATGTGGAACGATTGACTAAGGTGAACTCATTAATTCGAGAAGGTCATAACGATAATTTCAAATCCATTCCAATTCTAATGATAAGACCTTCAAGAGACCTTGGTAAAATGACGGAAATGTTGAATAAGGAATTACCTGGGACTTTTAGATATCTTTTAAAAGGCATCGGAGTTTCAGACACTGAAGGATTAGATCTTTTGAGTTATCTTGCCTTTGATGAATCATATACAGTACCCCTGATTGAAATTGGGTATGATGACACCTTCAAAATGAAAGATGAAATTCTAGCCTTTATCGGCGCTTAATCCCACGATTACGCTTAAGTGGTGCCTCAGTAATCTTTTTCTTTCTGTCCGCTTGGAGAGCTGCTCTACCGCGACCCGGCTTGGTAATTTTGCGACCTTTATGATCCAGAAGTTCTGTTCTCTCAGCAGGTTTATTGCTCTTACCGCGGAAAGTGGCCGGAGCTTTAGGCTCAACTCGTTTTTCGGCCGTGCGTTTTTCCTGAGCTTTAATTTTTTCTTCTGGAATCACATCAAGGTTTAAATGTTTTTGATTCGCTATCGCCTCATTAATTTGCCCAATCATTTTTGAATCATGAGCAGCAACTAAATTATAAATAATGCCCTTTCTCCCACCACGCGCAATACGGCCACAACGATGAAGATAATAAATAGCCGTTTTAGGCAGACCATAATTCACGACCCAAACAAGATCCTTAATATCAATTCCTCGTGCAGCAATATCAGTTGCAACCAGTACCTGCGCTTTACCTTCAACAAACTGGCGAATGGCACTTTCTCTTTCTTTAATTTCCAAATCCCCATGAAGTAGTTTCATTTTCAACTTCGGCATTTTTTCCGATAAGTACTTGAACAGTTCTTCAGCTTGATTTTTTTGATTAGTAAAAATAATTCCGCGTCCCTGGGCCTGTTTTTCCATGAACATTTTTACAACCATATTTTTTTCGGCTGGAGTAACACTGACATTGTAAGTTTCAACTCTGGCCTGAGGAGCATGAGAATCAGAATTTCCTGAAATTTTCTGGAACTTTATTTCGGGAAATCTTTCTATGATAAATTGCTCCACTTCAGTTGGAAGTGTGGCCGTAATGAAACCGAACTGAGTCATGTTCATGTCAAAATATTCAATAATTGTATCAAGGTCCTTTTTGAAGCCCATATCAAACAATTGATCTGCTTCATCAAAGATTACGTATTGAAGCTGATTCAGATTTAATTCTTTGTGGCGAAGAGCACTTTTAATTCGCGCAGGAGTGGCAATTAAAATTTCATAACTGCTATTAGCAGTCGACTTCATTTTAGAATGAGTATCGCCTCCTGTGATATCACGAACCCGAAGCTTGGTATGGTGGGAGATACTTTTAAAGACTCCGTAAATTTGGGTTGCAAGTTCTCTTGTTGGAGCAACGATCAGAGCATAAGGGGCCCCTTTCATATTATTTTTTGTGCCTTCATCTTCTTTAGTTTTTAATTTACTGCAAATTGGAAGTGCGTAAGACAGAGTTTTACCGGAACCAGTTTCTGATAATACAATAATAGATTTCCGATCAAGTATCTCAGGAATCACTTTTTTTTGAATGGCCGTTGCTGTTTTTAAACCATGCTCTTTAAAAAAGCCCTCAAGTCCTGGATGCATTGGTGAAGAGATAAAGGCCATAAAAATTCCTAAGCTAATGATTTAAGAACCGATGGGTACCACCTCCAATGAGGTTTGTCAGTCTGAAAGGTAAAAAATTCTCTCTCCAACATATTAAAATATAAGGTAGAATCTATGATACTCATTTTTTTATAAGGAATGGTCCCATGTCACTAAAGCTTTTGATTACTTTTCTTACCCTCACCTTAACGACTTCAACCTATGCCCAAATCTTTGATATCGAAGTCGTAGACTACGATGGCCTGGATGCATTCGCTGCTGTAAAAGCCGTCGTGGATTCTGCTGTGCTAGATGCTAAGAATCAAGTGAATAAGGAGTTTCCCAATGGTACCCCCGATCGATTGATGGAGGGCATGGCCAATTCATCAGTTATGGCGGGTAAAGGCATCGGCACAGATTATGCTTCAAATATGAATGTGTTTTTAATTGGTGGCGGTATAGGTGCTGCGGCAGATTTAGAAAAAACAGATGGAACTGGTGATAGTGAATTTTCAGGTCTAGGAATTGCACCGGGTGTAATTGTAGGTTTTAATTTAGGCTTTCTAAATTCAAAACATCTTTTAGGAATGGATACTAATCGATTAAATCTCTACTTCAACTTCATGAGCTACAATTTCCAAAAAACTCTGAATAGTGATAATGGCGAAAAATCAGAAATAGCTGCAGACATGCTCGCTTTCGGTACACACTTTCGTTATGACTGGATTAAGCCCAGTGGAAATAAGATCCTAGGCTGGGGTGGAGTAAAATTTAATTTTGGATTTGAATATAATAAAACCGATTTCAATTTTAAGACCTCAATTAAAGAAACTGTTAATGAGACAGTTTCTGGAACAGGTGAAATCATTCAGGGCACAATTACAGGTTCTCCAGAAGCATCAATTCTAGCCTCTACCATGTCTATTCCAGTTGCTCTTTCAACTGACGTTCAACTTCTTTATTTCGTAAGTCTTTATACTGGATTAGGAATGGATTTCAACATGGGTAAAGCTTCAGGCAAAGGCGATCTGAATGGAAATAATTCGACCATTGCTTGTACTGGAGGAACAGCCTGCGGAACTCAAAGGGATGTTGTAGTAAAACCATCAGCGAATATTGATACTTCAGCAAAGGTGACACCATTTACTTATCGGGCTTTCGCTGGTCTTCAATTCAATCTTGCTTGGACAAGAGTTTTTGTTCAAGTTGATAAATCACTATCAAATGAAATAGTGGGCGCAACTGGTGGTCTTAGATTCGTGTTTTAAATTTCTTTTTATTTTTCTTTCTCCAAGCCTTTGGTTGCATAAATCCTCCAAAGGCCCATATCCCTTTCTTCAATCTACGTGCTTTAAAATAGTCACCTAAATAAATGTACTTCTCTTTCAAGGAATTAAAATGAGCATGAGGATAAATTGCCACACACCCCTGTTGCACTAACCTCAAACTAACGTCATCAAGATCTCCTAAAATCCGGCCGTAAATATCCTGTCCCCCGACTCTCAGAACGGCATGTTTGCTTAGATTCTTTTTTAAGCACTCCCCTGCCATCTTTCCAGCATCCCCAGAACCAGTTAAATAAGGCTGACCTTTTTCGGGGGCATCGATTCGAGATAAACGAACTTTATGCTCAAAGGCACCTTTTCTGACTAGGACAGTGTCTCCATCATAAACCTTGAGAATTTGCACTGAAAAAGTCATGGGACTAAGGTCTGTAAGATCTACTCTCACTATGAAAAGGCTAAACAAAGGCCAAAGGATTTGATAAGGTCGCCACATAATTACTTCCTTACTGGAAATGCCGGGGCCCAGGCCTCTGGAAAACAACTTACGCCAAGGATAGTTCACCTATGAATGTACGTTCAGAAGTTAACAGCCATTTTAAATTCACTCTTCAACACACAGACAAACATTGTGGTGCCCGGGCCGGAATTATTGAAACTCCCCATGGACCGATTGAGACACCAGTATTCATGCCAGTGGGAACACATGGAGCTATTAAGGCCCTTCAACCAAAAGAGCTGGTTGATTTAAATATTCAAATCATGCTCTCAAATACATACCACTTGCATTTAACTCCTGGCTCAGAGCTCGTGGCCAAGGCCGGTGGTCTCCATAAATTTATGGGTTGGGATCGTCCTATTCTAACTGACTCAGGTGGCTTTCAGGTTTTCTCACTTCAAAAAAATTCCATCACTGAAGAGGGTGCGAACTTCAAAGGAGCAAAGGGCGAGAACGTTCTTCTTACCCCTGAAATCTCCATTCAGGTTCAACAGAATCTTGGCTCAGATATCATGATGGCCTTTGACGAATGTATTCCTTATCCTGCCACAGAAAAATATGTGGAAAACTCAATTGCAAGAACTCATCGTTGGCTTGATCGATGTATTGAGGCATGGACGAAGCCGAACCAGGCCCTGTTTGGAATTGTACAAGGTGGCGTTTACGATAAATACCGTGAAATCTGTATTGAGGAAGTGACGAAAAGAAATTTACCTGGCTACGCCATTGGTGGAGTTTCCGTTGGTGAGGGCCCTGAGCATATGGAGAAAGTCGTGAAGTTCACTGCTCCACTTATGCCAAAAGATAAACCACGCTACGTTATGGGTGTGGGAATGCCGGAAGATCTTCTGATGATATGGGAAAACGGAATTGATATGAGTGACTGTATTATTCCAACGAAATTTGCCCGTGGCGGGACCCTTTTTACCAATCGAGGAAAAATACGCATTGAGCACAAGAACTATCGGAGAGATTTTTTTCCGATTGAACCTAATCTAAAAGATTACGTAAATACGAATTTTACACGCGCTTATATTAAGCATTTATTTGATTCCAATGAAATTCTGGGTCAAATTCTCGCAACCGCTCACAATATTTCATTTTATAAATCTCTGGCCTCAAGGGCGAGAGAAGCGATCTTTGAAGATCGGTATGTCGAATTTAAAAAACAATTCTTAGATGGATATAAAAGAGATTAAAAATTTTCTTTCATAATCCTGACTTGATTTTTGCGTCTATTTGCCTCAAGCTTAACTCTAAGTGATTCAGGATCAATTTTAAATTTAATCACCAATGGATCAGAAGAAAAAATTTTAATTGCTTGATCTTCAATTGCTGTCCAGGAATTCATCAGACAAGCATCTCTATTCGTTTTATGCTTAATACGATTAAGATTAGTGTCATTTGGGTATTGCACTAAGCAATCTTTCGCTTTGGCAGTGGCATATGAGAGGACTAAATTTTGAAGCGATTCTAATGATTTTTCTTCAAAGACTGATTTTGATTCTTCAGTCCAGAAGTTAAATTCATTACTCATCTGGACATCCTGACAAGAATTTTGAACTAATACCCCAAAAGCTTGTGCTTTAGTTTGATACAATAAAGGGAAAGTTATTTTTGAGAAAGCCAAGGCGTGACAATCGTCAATTATTGCAGCATTACTGGAAATATTTTTAACCCAGCTAAAATTACTAAGAATTTCTTTTCTTAAATTTCCCTCATCTTTTTCAACATAGCTCCGAATCTGTCTACCTTCTCTCTCCTTCTTTTGAGCAAAGAGGGAAAGTAAAGTTCTCTGTAATGTAGGAATCACTTCTGAATAAAGAATCATTTCTTCTTTGGGATGCTGGACCTTAATGCCATCAACAGAAAGATCCCTGACAATCTCTTTTACCGTATCGTAAAATTTGGCATTGATGCAGTTATAAAGGGAGCTCACCATATATCCATCACTAATTGTAAAAAATCTTCCCTCAGGACTAACCTCATCACTGATACCCATTTTTTCACAGGTCGCCCAGATATCTAGCGCCGCTTGATTCACAATCTCAGAGTGTGACAGGACAAAAGAGCGATAGATTTCTTTCATGTACTGCTCTGTATTCAAATAAGGATGGCTCGCAAGATAAAGATTGGCCAGCTCACTTGCATGGACTTCAGGAAGATTTAAGGAAGCAACTTCCAGCAAGGCTAATTTATGAACCTCTTGATTGTAGCAGTCTTCCTCTAAGTCTTCTTGGTAACATTCCAGGTAGGCTTTATTAGCAAGACCTATGTCCGGAATCCTGTCATAGAAACTCTGAACTTTTGCGAAGTAAGTTTTATCATTTTGCAATTCATTCAAGTATTTTGACATAAAAGAAGAAAGTTGGGATTTCAAGGCTGGTTCCCAGTCATCTCTCATATTGTATTCATTTAAAATACTACATCCATCGGGTTCGCTGATTTTGATTTTACTAGAAACATCTTGTGAAATCTCAATCGCCTTGGCACCAAGACAATTAATCATTGATGGCAGAGTAGTCAAAGTGAAGTCAGCTGGCCTGAAATAAGTTGAAATTGAAGGGACATTACTTTTTGAGCAATCACTTACGGCCTTAAGGGAAAGTTGCGCCAGAAGAGAACTTTGGGTATTAATCCAATTTTTTATGATCGTAGTTTTATCAAAAGACTTATCAGCAAAGTAATTTTTGGAGGTAAATGCCCAATGAATCTCAGAAATTTTAGTTTTAGTCAAAGTTCCCTTAGTACGAAACAAGGAAATGGTTTCTGCGAAATTTTCAGCAGGAGATGTTCCTCCGTAAGCACTTGGAAGCTTGGCATTTGCATTTAGTTTCCATTGGCGAATAGTTTCATTTCTTTCATTTTTATACTCTTCTAACCAAAAACCAGACAGCTCAAGATAATCACTTTTAAAAGAACGGTGAGTAGTATTTAATTTGCTTCCTTCGTGAAAATCCACTTGATGAGTTAATTCATGCAGAACAGAATCATAGAAGCTGCCAGAGTCTTGATCCTGACCTACTGACAGGCAAAGATCTTGAAGAATAATATACCCGTTTGAGTATGATAGACCGCAAGTTTCACCTAAGGGAATTGGCTTTGGTCTTTTTCCTTGAGCAACTAAGCTTAGGTTCTCTCTTTCTAATTGTTGTCTTTTCTCCACAGTAAAATCAAAACTCTCTCCCTGAGGGACCCGAGTAATTTCTTTTAATTTAGTAAGGACGGTATGGGGTGATTTCATCATCAGCATGAGTCGCCAAAAAGCATAAAGCTCTTCGTCCCTAAATAGATATGCCGAAACTGGCAACTCTTTACCATTATATATACCGGGCCTTGTTTGCGTTTTAGAATCATAGACATTATTAGAGGCGGATAAATAACTACCCATTTTCAAATACCAGAGGTAATGAACATATCCAGCAATATGATTTTCTTTTTGATAAATTTTATTGATTATACAAGGAACATCATTGCAACTTGAATAATCAAATGCTTTTGAATTATTCAAATCCCCTAGAGAAGCTCCAAAGGTTTTTAAAAAATTAGCTTGAGGAATAGATAGATCAGCTAAATTTAGATGCCTCCATTTACCTTCAACTTTAGTTCCCTTTGCTTGCTTGATCTCTAATTGTTTTATTTCGGACTTAACCATATCAACGGAAAAAATATCTTTAAGGCATTTTGTGGCATCAATATTGGCCAGATGCCGGTAAACTTCTTTGGGCCCGGAGTTTTTTTTCAATTCATTTACAAATGTTGAATAGTCTTTGGATTTGGAACACCCAACAAGCAACAGAATCAGTAGAATAAAAAAATTATTTTTTTTCATTTTCTATCACTCTGCTAATAACATCTGAGCCTTCAGTATAGATGACACTCACCCCTTGAGAGGGACAAGAAAATTCCATTTCTGGGGAAGTGTGTGAAGTCTCATCTTTGGAAATCTTTTTGATCGTAGTTAAACAATCTTTAAATTTATGTTTCCAAAATAGTAAGAGCCTTTCTTGATTGGATGGATTTTTAAAAAGATTAACAACAATATCTCCCTTGAGTTGATATTTTTCATCTTCCCCATAAATCAATATGGTGCCATCATTAACCGGAATAGCTTCCTCTTTAATGGGCTCACCTTTTACAGAAATCACTTCTGAGCGTGTAGTTTTTCCCATAACAAAAGAGGATTTTTTGACTCCACAACCACTCAAAAGAAAGATGGCTAAAATGATTGAGGATCTCATGAGTTTCTCCATGAGAGCTTATCGGAAGATTGCCTGACGTCTATAGTCGGACTTGTATAAATGACCTGAATTTAGAGACTTATCTCGGACTCAATAGCTAGACTAATAATTTGTGTAAGCTTTTCAAGGTTTTCATAACTCACATTATGAAACATACCTATTCGATACTGGTTACGACCCAATTTTCGATAAGCATCAATATCATAGACAACTCCTTGTGAGCGAAGAACCGCTGCAAGATCATCTACTTTATATTTTTCTTCAATATCTATTGTTGCAACAGTAAGCGATCTAAATTTTTGCTCTTGAATGAAAGCGTTTAAATATGGTTTCTCCTTTGCCCATCCATACATTAACTCAGCCTTTCTTTTAGCTTCGCTGACTACTTTCTCTTCTCCTAACTTATTCATCAACTTTACTTGCTCATTCAAAAAAAAGATCGTTGAAATGGCCGGAGTATTATAAGTTTGATTCTGTTTGGAGTAGTCAATGGCATGAGACAATTTTAAAGATTCAGGAATAAAGCGAGAATTATCTTTCCCAATTCTTAGAGCTCGCTCAATTGCCTTAGGCGAAAGAATCGCGACATAAAGGCCTCCTTCAGAAGCAAATACTTTTTGAGGTGAAAAATAATACAAATCAGATTTCTTAAAATCGATAGGGATTTGGCCGGCTCCAGAAGTTGCATCAATAGCAAGAATTGTCTCATTATCAACATTTGGTAAATCAGTTAGCATCACTCCAGTAGAGGTTTCATTTAAAGTACAGGCCAAAAAATCATGACCAGCCATTGCAACAGGATTTAATCCCTGACCAAATTCAACTCTTTTTGCATCCGGCTTAAGCCACGGAATATTCTTGTTCGCCCGAAACCATTTATCGGAAAATTCTCCACAAATAAAATGGTAGGGATTTTTTTCAACCATGCCTAAACCAATCATGTCCCAAAACAAGGTTGCCCCACCATTGCCAATAATCACTTCATAATCTGAAGGCAATTTAAAATAGGTTCTCAAACCATCCTGCATTTCTTTAACAACTTTCCTGACCGCTTCTTTACGATGACTTGTACCAAGAAGCTCATGTCCGGTCTTGGCAAGCTTTTCAACGGCTTCGACAGGTATTAAAGAGGGTCCAACACCAAAACGAGGGTCTGAAGGGATTAATTCTTTAGGTACTTTGAAATTCTCGAACATAAAAAGCTCCGCAAAATTGATACGTTTATGATAGCTTCATTGGGCATGCTTAGAAATTTATTTATTGTCGTGTTTTTTACTTATTTTTGTGAATCTGCCTTGGCAGTTCCTAATTCTTCTGATCGTTCTTCTTCAAGAATAAAGCAAGTCTATTTTAATCTTGGAACCCACACCCAATTCTATAATGCGATCCAGAATGATGGCTCAGGCGGACTGCGCAAAATTGAGTGGAAGCCAGTTATTGGTGCTGGTATAGGTATTCCTATGACTACAAATTTCATTTTTTTACCGGAATTCAACTGGGTGTTGCCCCAAACTCATGAAGGATCAAAAATTTTTTCAAATTTATTTATGTTTCGCGGTGACATTAGCCACAGGCCATTTGGATGGTTGAGATTGCGTTTAGGTACTAGTTTAATGTGGGCCAATCAACAAGGTCGAGGTGGCAGTGCTCAGATGAATAATGGAAATGGGAGCTCAACATTTTATTATCCTGACGAAAACAAATCCAGTTTGAATAATACTCTGGATTTTGGAATAGAGGCGATGTTCGAAAAATTCGCTTTCAGACTGCAGACTTATACCTATTCGTTTTTTGTTAAAGAGCAGAAACAACTTTCCTACTCTTTATTTTTAACCTACTACTGGAAAAAGTAATATGCAGATACTCATCATTCTTCTCATAACTCTATCTTCGAACGTTCAAGCTTATACTTTAAATAACAATTTTGGGGCTTCATTCAAGGATAACGAAGTTAGCGTTTCCGTAGATGCTTCTTCAAGTTGCGCCAATGTTGGCATGACTCCCTATGAACTAGAAGAGTTGATTGTTCCGGCCATCGTAAATTTCTGGAACAGGGTTCCCACTTCTTCACTACGTTTGAAATCTACCAGTTTTACTGGACCATATGCCAATATAACAACTGGTAGATTATGTGCTCCAACCGACACTCCTTGTATTACCAGTGGTGATCGAATTATCGCTCCTGTAAATGATATCGTTATTTCTTGTAATGATTTTGCGGCAAATTTTGAAGGCCCAACTGTCCTGGCCGTGACAATACCGAATAAGTTCTCTGGTAAAAGTATCACTGGGGCAGTGATACTGATCAATAATCGTGATCAAACACCATTCGCGACTTTATCCAAGAAAGACAAAATCGGTGTCATCGCTCATGAAATCGGACATGCTATTGGTCTTGGTCACACGAATGATAAAGCAGCATTGATGTATTACCGAATAGTAGATCAAAGGAAAGCTTTAGGCGAAGATGATATGATGGGAGTCAGTTACCTCTATCCAATGAAACTTGATGGCTTTGGACTTCTCGGTGGGTGTGGAACCATCATTAGTAATGATGGCACTGCGGCAAAAGATGTCCCATTCTGGCAAATGGCTGCAACTCTCGGTCTATTTATCGCAATTTTGGAAATGTTAAAATTACTTAAGCGATCTAAGACTAGTTCCTCGACGTAAGCACTCAGCCTCATATTCATCGAGCTGGATTTTTTCTTCACTATTGAGAAGATTCATATCAACTAAAGCTGGATCAAATCCGATAAATACAAATCCAACAAAGTGAAGCATATCTTTAAACACAGGATGTTTTTCAACACGATAAATATTTTCAAGTCTAACTCCACCAAAACCTGGAATATAAATACCTGGTTCAATAGAAACTACTTGCCCTTCTTTCATTGGAACATTGGAGATACTCGAAATTCTCACTCCTGGTTCATGCACATGAATTCCAACACCATGACCAGTTCCGTGAGCATAATCATATCCCATCTTGCGCATCGGATTTCGGGCAAGACCATCCAAGACAATGCCTTTTGTTCCAGTAGGAAAAACGGCATTTGAACAGGCGAGAAGTCCTTTTAAAACCAAAGTATAAATTTCACAGTATTTTGGATTTGGTTTATCGGCAATGGAGCCCGCAAAAAAAGCACGAGTACAATCTGTAGCAAATCCGCCGTCAAAATATCCACCAGAATCAAGCAGAACTAAATCTTCTTTTTGGATGATCACTTCGTCAGATGGGCTACCGTAATGAATGATAGATCCGTTTGGTCCAACGCCTGAAATTGTATTGAAGCTTTGTTCTTTAGCCCCTTGCTCCTGATATTTTTTTGTTGTTTCATTATATAAATCAAGTTCGGTAATACGCTTTTTATCCTTAATGGCGTCTTTAACCCATTTAATCGTATTAAATATCGCCTTATCAGAACGCTTGAATGAGGCTTCAATTTGATGAATTTCCACTGGCTCCTTGATCGATTGCCAATCATAAACTCCACCAGCTTTCTCTTCGAGTCTTTCTGTACCAAAAATATTAACCAGCATTCCAAAATCAGCGGCATTGATCATGCCAGAATCAAAAAAAACTTTTTTCAGATGAAGGGTGTTTTGAATTTTTTCAAGTTCTTTTGGAAGGGCACTAAATGGTAGATGAATAAACTCAAGCCCATGTTCTTTTTTTGCTTGATCAGAAACTTGTACTTCCGGAGTGACAAAAATATAAACATTCTCTTTGGTCACCAGTGCCCTGGAGTAAAAACTACTTAAAAAAGGTAAATGATAGCCACGGCAATTGGTTATCCAGGCAATCGAATCTAAAGCCGTTAAATACATGCCCTCATTTTTATCACTGAAAATTGTACTGGTTTTTTCAAGAGTATCGCGACCTCGAAATTCCCTTGCCACTAATTGTATTTCTTTAAGCGCAGGAAGTTTTTCAAACTCAATAACTTTTGCCAATTCCCCACTATTTAAGGCAATCGCTTCAGTCGCTGCTTGAGAAATACGCTTCAAAAAACTTAAAGAAGTACGATCAGCTTCGTAGCCAACATGCTTAAGATTTAATTTTGAAATATCTTTAATCAAATCTGCAGTAATTGAGTCGATACTTTTCACCACCTCAACTTCTGTATTATCCACTTCTAAATCTGCTTGTTCATGATAACGACCGTCAACATAGAGTCTGACCTTTCCATTGGCCAAAACCAGAGCTTCAGCCGTAGAACCAGTAAAATTAGTAAAGTAATAACGGTGATTATCCTGAAGAGGGACATATTCATTCAGAAAAGGGTCAAAACTCGAAATATACATAGCGTCGAGATTCTTGTCGACCATGACTTTTTTAAGTTTATTAATGTTCGATTTGATAGTTTGATTTGATAGACTAAAAGATTTTTTCATACAATGATCTCCATTCTATAAAAATACTCCCCTCCTCCATAAATTGGGAAGGATTTTATGAAAATTCATAAACCTGTTTATTATGGCGATTACTTGCAACTGCCTAAAATTCTTAATGCGCAGGCGCCTGAAAGTGCCAAACATGGGAATGCTGCACATGATGAGACGCTTTTTATCATCATTCATCAAACATATGAGCTGTGGTTCAAGCAAATCTTGCATGAACTAAACTCTGTGCGCGAAATTATGAGCAAGGCTTTTATTCCTTCAACTGATCTTTCCGTGATTAATTCGCGACTTGAGAGAGTTACTACTATTCAGCAAATTCTGGTGGATCAAATTCAGATTATGGAGACCATGACCACTTTAGACTTTATGGAGTTCAGGGATTTTCTGGTACCGGCCTCTGGATTTCAGAGTTTACAGTTTCGTTTAGTAGAAGCCACTTTAGGAATCAAGCCGCAACATCGAATGGAAATTGAAAAACAATTTTTTAATTCCAGGCTTAAAGAAGAAGACCGCAAAATTCTTGCCGAGACAGAAAATAAAATCAGTATTTTTGAATTGCTAGAGGCTTGGCTTTCTCGAATGCCATTTTCTGAGTTTGATGGCTTTGATTTTTGGGGAGCCTATTCTCATGCCGTGGATACAATGCTGGAAATGGACTTTGAGATTATTTCCAATAATCCAAGTCTGTTTGAACCCATGAAGTCCATGGAATTAAAAAATCTTGAGATGACCAAGCAAACTTTTGCAACCCTTTTGGATGCTCATAAATATGAAACTTTAATTCAACCAGGGAAAATTAAGCTTTCACAAAAAGCCATGCTTTCCGCTGTTTTCATTTATCTCTACAGAGATTATCCAGCACTTCAGATGCCATTTAAAATTCTCAATTCTTTAGTGGAAGTTGATGAAAAATTTACGACTTGGCGCTATCGACACGCCATAATGGTGCAAAGGATCTTAGGAACAAAAATCGGAACGGGTGGATCTTCCGGTCATGAATATTTAAAGTCTACGACTGAGAGGAATCGAGCCTTTTTAGATTTATTTAACCTTGCAACCTTCCTCATTCCTAAATCCATGATTCCTGCATTGCCTGTGTACATTAAAGATCAATTGGACATTGTGTATGACTCTTTTCAACCCTAAGGATTTTTACACTCGTTTTCTTAAAGGTCATGAAGGAAAGCTGCATTTTGCTGCTCATTCACATCATTTCTGGCCGGACATCACTAGAGAAGCTCAACTACAGTACTGGGATGATTGTGCTCATTTGAGTGATGAAAAATGGGGCAAGATATTTGGTGAAGTCATTGGGAAAACTCAAAAACACATTGCTGATATTTTAAAGCTTAAACATCCCGAACAAATAGTTCTGGCCCCCAATACTCATGAACTTTCCACTAGGCTTCTGAGTTTGTTTTTAGGAAAAAAAGAATTGAAGATTTTGACTTCAACCAATGAATTCCTTTCATGGCGCAGACAATTTTTGCGATTAACTGAAATTCCTGAGATACAAATACATCAAGTGGATTCAACATATTTTCCTCATGACCGAAAAGCCTATTTGGACAATTTGAAAATAGAATTAAAAAATAATTATGATCTCATTTTTATAAGCCAGGTTTTTTTTGATTCCGGTACCGCCTTAACCGATGCCGAGTTAAAAGACTTACTAGATCATACACCTGAAGCCACCCTATTTGTTTTGGATGGTTACCATGGTTTTGCCGCACTCCCAACAAACCTCGCTCCATTTGAAGGCCGGCTCTTTTATTTGGGTGGGGGTTACAAATACGCTCAAGGAGGGGAAGGCGTTGGATTCATGGTGGTACCAAAAGGGGATTGGCGACCGGCCTATACAGGTTGGTTTGCCGAACAAGCTCAAATCTCAAAAAAACCGGATGTCAAAGTTGGATATGCTTCAGATGCCATGGCCTTTATGGGGGCGACTCAAGACCCTAGTGGCTTTTATCGATTCAATGCTGTTTGGGATTTGTTTTTCTCGCATAACATCACCATAGAGGCGATCCATGCTTATGTTTTAAACCTCCAACTTCTGTTTCTTAAAGAACTCCCAATAAGTTTTATTCAGTCATGGTCCCTCAAGCCCCTTTTTAGCCCTGATCTTTTGTGGCACGGCCATTTTCTTACCTTTGAGGCAGACAGCCTAGAGGATGCCCAAAAATGCCAAGAAATCCTGCATAAACACCACATTCTTATAGATCGAAGGGGCAACCGTTTGCGCTTTGGATTTGGACTTTATCAGAATGAAAGTGACGTAAGTCAGCTTTGCAGAAGCCTCAAAAATTTGGCTAACTAAAAATTTAAAGTTTTAATATTTAAAGCCGATATACCCCTTTAGAGGTATAAGCTATATGGGTGTTAAATTTAAACCTATTGTGATGCTGTTAATGATATTTTTCATCGCGAAAATATCATTTGAAACTGCCATAGCCGAAAAAAATCCAGAACATAAAAATGTCGTTGACCGCATTCCAGCATCTATCGATCAGAGTTACTACGATCACATGAACAAATGATTAATTAGAAGGCTTCTTTGGCCCAAGTCTTAAACTTTTCTCCGCGATCAACATAGTTTTTAAATTGATCAAAGGATGGAAAGGCAGGAGAGAAGACTAGATTGCCTTTCAATCTTTCAGTCTTAGCTATTTGAAAAACGGTTTTAAGATCATTGGCTTCAGTCACATTAAAGTCTTTACTAAGTTCATCCTTGAGACGCTTGGCCACATCTCCGATGGTAAATATTCTGGATATTTTATTCTTGAATGGCAAAAGATCGGGTAAGACTTTATCCGTTTCATTACGAAGTTTACCACCGAGGATTATATAAAGTGGCTCATTAGAATCATTAAAGGCTTTAATGGCCGTAGTTGTAGCTAGTGAATTTGTACTCTTTGCATCGTTATAAAGTGCTAAACCCTCATAAGTTAGAACATATTCCAAACGATGAGCCACGCCTGCAAATTCATTAATAAATTCCTGAAATAATTCATCGAGATTGGGAATTTTTAATAGTTCCAATGTTTTATAGGCAGCATAGAAATTAGCCTCATTATGCTCTCCTTTGACTTTGGCATCTTTGAAGCTAAATTTATTTTTGAACTCTGATGGTAAGTTCCCTTTTTGAAAACTTGTCTTCTGCACCGGATGTTTTTTTATATCTTCCAAATAAGGATTCTCTAAACCAAAGATCAAATAGTCGTCTTTAGTCATATTCTTCAGGACTCGGTATTTTGCCTTTGTATAG
>CAMASK010000017.1 GCA_945860895.1 Bacteriovorax stolpii | reverse complement strand
TTACCAGTTATCTTTTGCGGCTATATCTTTTATATGCTCATAAAATCCTTAAAAGGTTTTTTTTATATCTCTCTTGCCTACGCCCTTATCCTTGCTGGGGCCATTGGTAATCTCATTGATAGATTTTCCCTTGGTTATGTTGTGGATTTTCTTCTTTTTTACTGGAAAAACGAATCCAATCACTTTCCAGCCTTCAATATTGCTGATAGCTGCATAACTGTAGCAGCTGGATTATTGATTATTGATTTTTTTCAACAATTGAAGACTAAGAAAAAAGACAACTCAAAAACTGAAGAACATGCTTCCAATACTATATCAAAATCATGAATTAATTATTTATTCTTATCCCTTATTGATGGGACTAGGTTGGGGATTTGGATATCAGATTTTCTTCGCAAAAACTGACCTTTCATGGAAGTTTTCTCAAATCATATTTTGGGGCTTATTTATATCTTCTTGGATAGGAGCTAAGCTGCTTTTTTTTCTAACGACTAAAGAAATACATCAAACGGCTCTAACCCAAGCCTCTTTTTGGACTGGTGGTGGATTTGTTTTTTATGGTGGGTTAATATTGAGCATCGTCTTCCTTTCATTTTATAAGTCATTTAAACTTCCTCTTACTTTAAATACACTTTGGGCTTTGCTGTCGGCTCTTACTTTGGGGCATGCCATTGGGCGCTTAGGGTGTTTATTAGCTGGTTGCTGTTTTGGTGCACCTACTGAATTATGGTGGGGCATTAATTTACATGGAGCCAATCGGCATCCGACCCAAATTTTAGAAAGTTTAGGACTAACATTAATATCGCTGATGGTTGTAAAAAGTAAGCCGTCGCTTAAATCAGCTGCTATCTATTTTATGGGTTATGGAATTTTAAGGTTTGGGATTGAGTGCCTTAGAGGAGATGAAATTAGAGGTCTCTGGGGAATGTTTTCACCATCTCAATGGATGTCTTTTGGTCTTATTTTATTTGGATTGACCTTGATAGTCTTCAATCAAAACAAGCCAGTAGAGGAATTTGTACATAAATAGTCAAGTTTGTTTAGGCAAATACCGATAACAATGTTGGATAAACCAGGAGCATTGTTTGGAATCTAAAGCAAAGTATGACTCACTTCAGCCTCGATTCCTCCATTATCGAAGTCATTACAAAATCTTTCTTGTTCTACTGTTAGTATTATCTGGTCTTATTCTTTCTTTTTGGGGACACCGAATAACTCAAGACCGGTGGACTATTGTATATAATCAATATTTGAATGAATTATGGATTTCAGGTGCTTATTTTTTTGCTTTTATTAATTTTTATTTTTTTTGCTTAAAATCGCGTTTAAATCGTTCAATTCAAATCTATCCAACACATATCAAAATTCATAGGGGTGTTCATTCGGAAGATGTTTTGTTTGCGGAAATTAAAAGTGTGGGATTTGTTTATTGGTCCATTTTTTATTTTAAAATGAATAATGGAAAAAAACATTACTTTAGCTCTAGTCTGGAACGAATTGATTATGTCTGGGATGGACTACAAGCGGCTCGTCCAGATATTGCTTCAATCGAGGAATTCAATTCATTTCGTATGAAGCTAGTGCAATATGATCACCATCAAAAGCGTAAAGAATGGTTTTTTCGACATAAAGTGATAGATATATTAAATTGGATAGTAATTCCCCTTAGTTTTTTAATGATTACTTACTTCATTCAAACACGTGAGATAATCGTTCATCAACATTCAGTATATCTGTTCAGATTATTTATGTATTCGATGTTGATCTTATTAGTCACGACCTTTATGTATTCGTTTGTTTTGAAAAAATTTATTTTTGATATAAGGCTTAAATTTCAAATGCATTCTAGTCCTGATGACAAAGTCCGGGATATTGAATTTGAAGGAATAGTTCTTCGCAGATCTAAAATACTACAAACAGTAACAGTGACCTTTATTTTTTCGCTTGTCGGACACTCTGAAATGAATTTATTTTCACTGACTAAAATCAGAGATGATTTAAGTGTCTTTAACTTGAAGCAAGGTCAAACCTTAGTGGTAGACAATCGTTACAATTGTTTATTGTGTAAATATCCTGTGCGAGATGGTGATGTGATGATCTTTGGCCAAGGTACAATCGGGCAAATTATGGCAACTGAAGGTGATATGGTAGGCAAAATTTCCCAAGACACTACGGGAAGAGTGATAGCAAGTGAAGAGATTCAGGAAGTTCCCAAAGGCTATGTGGCTATAAAATTAGTTAATCAGAATGAAATTCTCATGGTCAAAGTAGAAGACCTAATTGGTAAAATACAAAGGTAATGCTTTTTTTTCGAAAACTTTTAGAATTAAGTGGTCACCAACTTAATTAGAGGAGTTTTAGAGTGAAACAATTAACACAATTGGCTTTGGTTTTTGCCTTCGTTTTAGGAGCATCTTTCAATGCTAAAGCAGCTTTACTCATTGAACCAGTCATTGGTTATAATTTAAATTCTAAATTAGAGATGAAATTTGATGATGCCATCGCTGCTGCTGCAATGAATGACAATCTTTCTGGTGGCAGAGGCGCCGCCTATGGGGGTCGTTTAGGCTATCAACAACTTGGTTTTCAACTCGGGCTCGATTATCTTAACAGCACCATTTCTGGTGGTGATTTCGATGACGACATGAAAATTAATGAATGGGCAGGATTCATTGGATATGAATTCCCAATATTGTTTCGTGTTTATGCAGGGTATATTTTTTCAGGGACTGGAAAAACCAAAATTAATGGTGACAGCAGTACTTTAAAAAAAGAATCTGGAACTAAATTGGGTGTCGGCTTTACCGGACTTCCTTTTATTGACATCAACCTTGAGTATCGTCGCGCCACTTGGACTGAGTTTAGTAGTGGTGGAACTGATTATGATGGTAAATTTAGTTATTCAACCATTATGCTTGGATTGTCTGTCCCTTTTACAATTTAAAAATTTCTGCACGCTTAAATAAATAAGGCTCCATTTTAAGGAGCCTTATTTATTGCAGCAGATTCAACTTATAATTTTTCTAGTTTTTCTTCGTCAACATAAAGCTCAGATGAAAGGGTTTCATTACCCCAGGCCGTGAAAGCGTCATCGTGTTGATACATCGTAATGGTTTCCCAAGGACAATCCTGAGAACAATTTTGACAACCAATACATCTAGAGAGATCAATCTCCACCATTTGTTGATAACCCGGATTTAATGGATCAGGTCCTGGGACTAATTCAATTGAATCCACCGGACATCCAGCAATACAAACTTCACAACCAGTACAACCTGATTGGTGAACTATCGCTAAAAGTTTAGGCGGCTTCTTACCCTTTCGCGGGGCTTTGAAACGTGCCGTATGAAATGGGTTTTCAACCTTAATGTCTTCACTCATATGTATCCTTGCACTGTCGAAAAATCTTATTCATTGTACACCTGTGCTTAGAAGCTATAAAGCATTTCCTTATACAATTTGGCCGCAACGTGATTGAATCCGCTTAGACATATTAGATTGGATAAAGCATTTTTTAAATAGATTATGTTTAGCATCGAGGACCTTCTTATGACTGCAAGAAAACTTCGTTTTGTTACGGCGGCTAGCTTATTCGATGGGCATGATGCTTCGATCAATATTATGCGTCGGTTACTTCAATCAAAGGGTGTGGAAGTCATCCATTTAGGTCATAACCGCTCGGCGCAAGAAGTTGTAGAGGCAGCCTTAGCGGAGGACGTCCATGCTATAGCTTTGAGTTCTTATCAAGGTGGGCATATGGAGTATTTTACTTATGTGCGGGACTTGCTTGATAAGAGGGGTGGAAAAAAAGTTCGAATTTTTGGTGGTGGCGGAGGTGTAATCACTCCTCCAGAAATAACGGAATTACACAAGCGAGGAATCACGCGAATTTATCACCCCAATGATGGAATGAGTCTCGGTTTAAATGGAATTATAGATGACATGATTGCTAAATGTGATTATTCAACAATAGATGAAGTTGATTTTAAATCTTTTGCTAATAAAAATCTGTCGGCCAATGAGGTCGCAAAAGTTATTACCTACATTGAAGATAATCGTGAATTGCCTTTTGAGATGAAAGGTAAAAGTATACCTGTGTTTGGAATCACCGGTACTGGTGGGGCAGGAAAGTCATCTTTGATTGATGAACTCCTTCTTCGTTTTCATAGATATTATGGAGATAAAAAAATCGCTCTTGTTTCAGTTGATCCAACAAAGAAAAAAAATCAAGGTGCCCTACTAGGGGATCGTATTCGTTTAGGTTCTGCCGTTTATCCAGGTTTTTACATACGCTCATTGGCCACTCGTGATTCTGCCAATGAACTTTCACCAGAAATAAAAAAAGTAGTAGAATTTCTAAAAACTCAAGACTTTGATTTGATTTTAGTTGAGACATCCGGAATCGGACAAGCTTCTGACGAAATAACCAAAGTTGCAAATAAGACATTGTATGTAATGACTCCTGAGTTTGGTGCGGCCACACAACTAGAAAAAATTGAAATGCTAGATGTTGCAGACTTTATAGCAGTCAATAAATACGAAAAACCTCGCAGTGAGGATGCACTAAGAGATGTAAGAAAACAGTATAGGAGAAATAAAATGCTCTTTGCAAATCATCCGGGATCACCTGAAGATAGCGATCTACCTGTTTATGGTACTATGGCTTCAAAGTTTAATGATGTTGGAGTCAATGCCCTTTTTAAAGATATTGTTCGATCATTTGATTTTGTCATGCCGTCGGAATTGGATAAAATTCTTTCGGATCGTGCTCCAGAAAAAAAACAAGCAGTCATTCCAACTTCGAGGGTTAATTATTTAAGAGACATTTCTGATACTGTTCGCACATACAATTTGAATGCCAGTAAAGCCGTTAAACTGTTGAGGCAATATGAAGTCCTTGAAGAAGCCGGTAAAATAATTTCTGATAGTGCCAGTTTAATAATCAAGAAAGATGATCTTAAAATTAAACTCGAAAAAGAATTTGAAGAAATAAAACAATTTGATCATGTGATAAGTCAGTATATAGATGGCCAATATACTTATGTCGTACGTGGAAAAGATATAAAAGTTCCAACAAAATATACATCTTTATCTCAGTCTGCGATTTCTAAAGTGGGTTTTCCTAAATTTAATTATGCTTCAGAGAAATTAAACTTCATTCGTTCTGAAAACTTACCTGGCTTTTATCCTTATGCGGCTGGAGTTTTTCCATTCAAGCGTGCAGATGAAGATCCTAAGCGTCAGTTCGCCGGTGAGGGTGGACCTAAACGTACCAATGCCCGTTTTCATTACTTATCTAAAAATGATTCGGCTAAAAGGCTTTCAACGGCTTTTGATTCAGTAACTTTATACGGTGAAGATCCTGACACTCGTCCTGATATTTATGGCAAAATTGGTGAATCTGGTGTCTCAATTTGTATGCTGGATGATATGATGGATCTCTATCAGGGATTTGATCTAACTTCTCCTTCAACTTCAGTTTCAATGACCATCAATGGTCCTGCTCCAATCATCCTCGCTATGTTCATGAACACTGCAATTAATCGTTCTCTTCCTGCTCATGAACAGGAAAATCGCAATAAGATGGTTGAAGTCATGCAACAAGTTCGGGGAACTGTTCAAGCCGACATTTTAAAAGAAGATCAGGCCCAGAACACATGCATTTTTTCATTAGAGTTTGCATTGAAGATGATGGGAGATGTTCAGGAATTTTTCTGTCTTAATAAAATTAAGAATTATTACACAGTTTCAATTTCTGGTTATCATATTGCAGAAGCCGGTGCCAATCCAATAACTCAATTAGCACTTACGCTTTCTAACGGGTTCACTTACGTTGAGTACTATTTGAGCCGTGGAATGAAGATTGACGATTTTTGCGAGAACTTGTCTTTCTTTTTCTCAAATGGTCTTGATCCAGAGTACACAGTACTTGGTCGAGTGGCGCGCAAGATCTGGGCCGTTGCAATGAAAGAAAAGTACGGTGCTTCAGATAAGTCTCAAAAATTAAAGTATCATATTCAGACTTCCGGTCGATCTTTACATGCTCAAGAAATTGATTTTAATGACATACGGACAACACTTCAGGCCTTCTTGGCATTATCTGATAACTGCAATTCACTTCATACGAATGCCTATGATGAAGCAATAACAACGCCGACAGAAGAGTCAGTACGAAGAGCAATGGCAATACAGTTAATTATCAATAAAGAATTTGGTTTAAATAAAACCGACAATCCACTTCAGGGCTCATTTATTGTCAATGAATTAGCAGAAATCTTAGAGGAAGCAGTGTTAAGTGAATTTGAAAGAATTTCTGACAAGGGTGGCGTACTTGGATCTATGGAATCTATGTATCAACGAGGTAAGATTCAGGAAGAATCGCTATATTACGAAACTCTTAAGGATTCAGGAGAATTTCCAATCATTGGTGTTAATACCTATCTGTCAGATAAGCATGGAGAATGGAAACCAATTGAAATGTCTCGTGCTTCAGAAGAAGAAAAAAATGATCAAATAAAGCGCCTTGAGATTTTTAGAGATCGAAATAAGTCGAATTCTACAGAAAAGCTTAAGCGTTTGCGTGATGTTGCTTTGGATGGTGGAAATATTTTTGAAGAACTTTTAACTACGGTCAGATATTGCAGTCTGGGCGAGATAACTTCTGTCTTATATGAAGTTGGTGGTCGCTACAGAAGGAATATGTAATGAAAAAGTCCAATGTGTATACCCGAACTGGTGACTCCGGAGAAACGGGTTTAGTAAGTGGTAATAGAATAATTAAATCCGATCCTCGCATCGACCTTTATGGTGATCTGGATGAATTGAATTCAAGGATTGGCTACTCAGCATCATTAATGAAATCTTCTCATGTTCAAGAAGTTAATTTCCTTTATCAAATCCAGTCAGCACTTTTTGATTTGGGATCAAATATGGCCTGCGAATACGAAAATCGATCTAAGTTTAAGCTTCCTCAACTGAATCCCGAAGTCATAAAAGAAATGGAGAATGAGATTGATCGCTTAGATAATTTTCTGGACCCATTAAAAAATTTCATTTTACCAGGGGGCTCTCTTCGTGCTGCAAGTCTACATCTCTGTAGAACCTTTGCTCGCTCCGTTGAGCGTAAGTTAGTTCATTATCAACAAACAACCAAAGAAGAGCTTCCTGCTCTCAGCATAATTTTTTTAAATCGGCTTTCTGATTATCTATTTGTGCTCGCTAGGTATGTAAATAAAACAGATAATTGTGATGAAGTGACTTGGAAGCCAAAAAGTTAATCTTCTTCAACTTCGTAAAGGGCCGCTATACCAGAAATTCTTTCACCTAAAGTAAATTTCCAAAATTTATAATTTAGGAAATAAAACAATGTGATCAAACCGATCTCACTAACAACCAGAAGCCGCTGATTTTTTACAACTAATGGATTGATGAAAAAAAGAGCATTGGTAAAAATTAGTGGCAGTGCCATAACGGAAAAAAATAAAACAATATCTAAAGTGTTAGCTAGAGAAGCCTTTTCCTTGTTCTTTCGCTTTATTTCTTGTTTGGTAGTTTTGAGTTTTCTGGATGGTTTTTTTGCGGTCAGAACTTTTTCAATTGGAGATAGTTTTTTATAATTTCTTTGTTCTTTTTGAAGTTTCTCTGTGTGATAGGAATTATCGACATCTAATTTCAGCTCGTGGGCGACTCTATCTTTTACTAGGCCTGGAAAGTGAAGTGCCCTTGTTGAATTCTCGTCCATTTTATCTACTAAAATGGTTATTTGTGTGTTGCCAATTTTTATTTGGTCTCCTGCATACACTTGTGCCTCTTCAATCCTGAGACCATTCAGATAAGTGCCATTTTTAGATTCTAAATCTTTGATTTTAAGTTTTGGTGGAATTAGTGTGAATTTACAGTGGGTACCACTCAACATGAGGTCGGCTATCATGTGATCACAATGATTACTTCTTCCCAAGGTAAGACTTTTATCCGAAGTAACCGTTACCTCAGAATCCCCCGTAGGCGAATTAAGCTTTAAAACAACAATCACATTAACCCCAAGCATCTTGGTGATAATTGAAATTACATAATACTTTTATTCTTTGTAAATACTGATGCATTTTTTCAGAAAATTGAAATTCTGGAACCACATAAAGGCCCCATAGGTGTGCAGCTAAAAGTATATCTTTCAGCGTTAGTGTTTTTGATTCATAAAAAGGCTGTAACTTATTTTCTATCTGTCTCAGGAGTGGTTCTAGTTCTTGCACAAAGTGTTTTTGATTTTTTACTAGTTCCTTAAAAGGGCCCCTCTTAATCTCTTTTTTCTTTTGAAAATAGACTCTCGCTTCAGGTGAAAACTCCGGAGTGTACATCCAATAGGGCATGGCCAGTGAATGGATAGGATTTCCAATTGTATTTAAAAAACTTTCAAAAGTTTTGAAATCTGAACTGTTCGTAACTTCTTTCACTTTAAAAATATTCTGAGTATCGATAAAAGCAATAATATCGAGACTCTCATTTAGCGCCTTTGCATTACTCACCAGAGCAGGTAGCATTTTTTTTCCGGTTAGTTCTACTGGGGTGACTTCATCATTATAGGCCAAGACTTTGGAAGTATATTGAATGTTCAAAAAGCCAAATACCATGCGAACACGCATGCAAAAGGGACAATGAACGTAATGATAGAGCGTAAAACTCATAATTTCCTTCTAAGTACACCTATTATAGTCTTAACTTGTCGTTTTTCCAAAGGGAGGAAACCCAATCTTGACGCAGTATTTAATTGAAAATGTGCTACACTTATTCTATTAATAGTCTCATCTCTCAAGAGAAGGTTTTTATGGATCAATCAATTATTTCTATTACTGATAAGGCTTTGGATCAAATCAAAGTTATTAACCATTCCGAGAATCCTGATGGCACAAAAGGTTTGCGTTTAGCGGTTACTGGAGGTGGTTGCTCTGGTTTCTCTTATAAAATCGAATTCTCCGATAAGAAGGACAAAGATAATGTTTTAGATTTTAATGGAATTAAAGTACTTGTTGATCCTAAATCAGTTATTTACCTTAAAGGAATTGTCTTAGATTTCAAAGATGGTCTTAATGGTAAAGGTTTTGTTTTTGATAATCCCAATGCAAAAAATACTTGCGGCTGTGGTGAATCTTTTTCAATTTAATATATGTTAGAAACTTACCGTTACTCGGCCGGTAAGTTTCCGGTATCATTTTTTAACTTCAAACTCACTGGTGAAGATGTCTTTGCCTTTTTACAAAATCAATCTACTTTTAATTTTGATCTTTTAACTAATAAAGGTTTTCACTTAACTAGTTTTCTCGATCCACAGGGAAGAATTGAATTCTATGCATGGGCACTTAAAATGGATGCTGACGTTTATCTTCTAACTCCGCAACTTCTTAAAGACCAGGCAAGAGCGAGACTTGAAAGATTTCTAATATCTGAAGATGTGAATATTCAAGAAATAGGTCTAGAAGAATGGACCGTTACGCTGGGACCTAAAGCTCATGTCTTTATTGGGGAAGATTGTTTTGCTGGCGAAATTTTTGAAGAGAAAGCTTACCTTACAAAATCTCAAAAAATAAATCTCCCTGAAATTAAGCCTGAAGAAATTGAAGGCTGGCGCTGCTTAAATGGTTGGCCCGATTTTATTGGTAAAGAATTTTCTGCTGAAATTATTAATAACTTACGAATTTATGATCTTAGTGTTTCGATTAATAAGGGTTGTTATCCTGGCCAAGAAACAGTTTCAAAAATTGCCACAAGACGTGGTGCCGCTTACAGTCCCGTTTTACTTAAAACAAACACTCTTACAACGACTGGATCCATCTATTCATTCGAAAAAAAGATCGGTGAAATCAAACATGTAAATAATTGGCGGGGTCATTATTATTTGAGTGCCAAGCTTCTCAGAGATTTTCGAGTAGAAAATATGGAAGTCACTTTTACAAAAGATGATAAAGAGCTAAAAGCTATCGTTACTTATTATCCTCTGCTCCCTGGCTCCTCTGCAGAGAAGGCCCTTGAACTCTATTATTCAGCATCTGATTTTTTTCGGCATGATCAGTTAGATCAAGCCGAAGCCAGTTTTAAACAAGCGATTGAACTTGACCCCGCTTTGGCCGATGCTTATGAGAGCCTGGGTGTGATGCTCGGACGTCAGGAACGATTTCATGAAGCCATTGATCTCATGGACCACTTAACTAAAGTAGATCCTTCTTCTGTCCTGGCCCATACTAACAAATCACTTTACCTCATGCGACTTGGTAAGATTGAAGAAGCTGAGCAAGAGAAGTCGCTGGCGACCGTAAAGTCCTTTCAGAAGTTTGGAGATGAAGCGAAACTGAAACAAAAAATAGCTGACGAGAAGGAAAAACAAGACCAAGAATGGGTAAAACGAGAATCCATGTATCGTCAGGTACTGGAAATTGACGAAGAAGACACCCTGGCAAACTTTGGCTTGGGATCAATTGAGGTCGAAAGACAGAATTGGGATGCGGCCATCAAACATTTGCAAAAAGTTATTCTAGCCGATGTGAATTATTCAGTCGCCTATTTAGCTCTCGGCAAAGCGTTTAAAGGCTCAGGGCAAAAAGAAAAGGCTGAATCAATATGGAGAGAGGGAATCATTGTAGCCGCTAAAAGAGGGGATCTTATGCCGGCCAATCAAATGCAATTTGAATTACAGAATCTTTAAATCTTCTTATAGTGTTTTCTTGAATGAATTAAAGTTTTTTTCAAATCAGACAGATCTCTTTTATATGTCCTGAGATTTTTTTCCCAAACAACAATTTTCTTTTTTAATTTTACGACACAAGCTCTCTGCTCTTTAACAAGTTCCCATCCTAAATCAGAAATTAAACCTTGTTTTTTTGCCCACTGAAGATCTTGAAATGAATATTCGAGCATATGGAATTCTTCAATCGCTCGCCAAAAGATCTTTTCTTTTTCCGCCACAGAGAACTGATACCAAATGGAATCGAGCTCTTTAGAATTCGCCAAGTCTGAGAATAGTTTAAAGGCCCAAAAAAATGTGAAATATGCATGGTAAATTCCTCTCAGTGGTCTGAGAGTTCTTCTCCATGGACTATAATAAATACAATCAATAGGCTCTTGGATAAGTGTATCTAGATTTAAGTAATAGTTGAGATGATGATGACCATTCTCATGAAGAAGATCGTCCAATAGATCTACGAAATCTCTATGATACATGTTTATCATAGAGGTTCCAGGTAGCTCTTGATGGGAGTAACTGACCAATTCTTCTTGCTTGATTGGCAGAATGACTTCCGTAAAAGCTGCAAAACGATCCCATGAATCTGGTGAGAATTTTTTAATAATCTTGACCGCCGCTTCAATACGTGTGGAAAAGACTTTCATTTCTTTCATGCTCGAAGTGAGTAGGATTAATTCTTTTCCCTCAAGATGAAGGGTTGTTTCAAGAAGTTTTGAAACTTTCTTTTTAATTTTGACGTCCCCAAGGGAGGGCTGCATACGATAGTCTTTAGTTGATGCACTGATCTTTAAAAGATGGAGATTTCCCAAGTCGACTAAATGGGCATCCAAAATTTTCGTTGATTCATTTGAAGCTTTTTTGAAGGACATTCTTTGATTTAGAAATTTAAGGAAAACATCGGCGAATTCACTTTTATTCCATTTCTCAAAAATATCATTTTCCAGATTACTGAATTCACCATCCACTGATTCAACTTCTGAATTGGTTAAAAAAAAGAGCAAGGTCTCCACTTGTTGAAGATAGAACCAACGTTGTGGATTGAATTCTTTAAATTCCGAGTGATGTTCTCTTAACCACTTTCCAGTTTTAGATTGGGGAAATGATTTAAATGCTTTAGTTGTCTTAGCTAATTGAGATTGATAACGACGCTTAATTCGTGTTTTTAATCGGCCATAGTTTGTAGTGGAAAATTGCATAAAAAGTGGCTGGGAAGGAGAGATTCGAACTCTCGACCAACAGATTAACAGTCTGCTGCGCTAACCAACTGCGCCACTTCCCAACTCATTGTCAAAAGGTCAGTATTTTATAAACCTGCCCCTTTTGTTTGTCCACACATCTTTTTAGACCATTAGAGGATAAATAAATATAGTAAAACACTCAAGTTTTTGCCTTTTTTGACCGATATAGCTAGGAAAGGAGGTTGGCCGTGGCTAAATCGTTTGTTCTAAAAGCTTTGCGGATTTTTGGCCTTGAAGAGATACTAAAAATCTCTCGTACGATCCAAGTTAAGCCGGTAGAACTAAAAAAAGCAGCTGGCGAGGAGCTAATGGCTTGGAACTATGGTTCAGATGCGGTGGCGCATGTCGAGCCTAACCCTGAAGAAAAAAATGTTCTACCTTTCAATAAAAAGCCTTACCAACCTAATGATTTGGACAATTCTCAAGAAAGGCCAGCGAAAAAAGAAGTATCCACTGATGATTCGTCCTCAATCCTATCTAGTGATTTTCTCTTATGGCACCGTGAACTAACGAGAGATGTTTCAGTACCTTTGAAAAAAGATGCCGTAAAAGGATATGCACGCTCTACACAAATGTATGTGGTAAAAAAACCATCTAGCGAAGATGCTGAAAAAATTCGTTTTGCATCAATAAATGGTGTTTTAGTAGATAAAAAACAAGCTTAACTAAATGGTATCGCGGTTACTTTCTGTGGCGATTTGATACCTAGGGTTTTCATTAAATTTGAATCCATTGAAACTTGTCCATCTCCATGAATCTCAAGCAAAGTCTTAAATGCAAAAAAATCATAATCAACGTTTTCTACTGAAATTAAAACTTCTCTTGTCTTCGACGGATTAAATGTTCCTTTATCAATAAGTTGACCAGTTATTCTTTCTTTTATTGGCCGTATGTCCTTAAGTGGACATCGATAATGAGGACCACCATCAAAAGGATCAACTTCACAAGTATATTTAAAACCAATATTTTCCAGCATTCTTTTTACAGGTTCAGTTTCTTTTCCAACTTTTCCAATAGACTCTCTGGCTTCCATAGGAAGAAGAGTTTGATAGATATTTTCTGAGGGGAAAAGACTCAAAATAAATTCTTTATTATTACGACTTAAAACATCAGCCTCATGATAATTCATATTAAAAAATCTTCGGCCAACGGCTTCCCATAGGGGGGAGTTTCCATTTCTATCCAATGGTGGCATTAGTTCGGAGTGTATCATCGGTTTGAATCGATCAGTATTATTGATCATGTAAAGAAAACGAACAAAAGATAATTGTTTTCCAAGTTTTTCTGGGTGACCACGAAATTCAGGACTCAGGATTAATCCACCAATTTCTGTTGGACCATTAGTATCTAGACCTAATTTTAGCGTCCCATGAACAAAACCAGTATTAATAGTTTGAGAGAATTTTGCTTCCTGTCCTACCGTTAAAAAAAAATGAGGTTCATTTTCAGTTCCATGTTGAGCATGGATCATTGAAACACCTAGAATGTCCCCACTGTTGTGATCTTCTAAAACAAAAATATAGTAGTTTTCCCATAATCGCTTACTAGGATTTTTAAAACTCTTCATTGAACTTGAGATTTTTTTGCTTATTAGTTCTTCATCGGGAGGAAGATTTATAAATGTCATAAGATTACTGAGCTTAAAAAGGTCTTTAAGGTCATCAGTTTTAACTGATCTGAGAATATACATTTATGGCCCCCGTGCCAGGATTTTTTCTAATTCAACTAATCCAGTTAGTGGAAAGTCCCAAGGCAAAATAAGTTCAAAAGATGTAGATGAGAGTTTGCCCACAAAACCATAATCTTTCAGCCACTGAGCTTCCGTTTTAAGCGGATAGTACCCGGGCGAATCTTTATGTACTAATAAACCAAATTTTTCAAATTGCGTATGAAGCCTCTCATGAAAGCGAGTCCACTTACCAGCAGGACTCCATAATTCGGGACTTAACGCGTAATCCAACCAAATTGGTAATTCTAAATGATGGAGCGCCTGATCTTGCTTATCGATTTCTATGACATTTTGACTGACGTAAATAGCCCCTAATTTTCCGAAATCTAAGATCGCCTCAAAGGGAGACTGGACGAGGAAAGCATAAATCTGATAGGGAAATCCACCAAAAGTGGAGACTTTCGAATGCAAGGCTTGGGCTTTTGAGATATTTTTGAAAGTCGAAATATACCAATCCTGACACTTTTCTTTGGATATTAAATCAGATTGACCTTGGTAAAAAGAATGACGGCACTTTATAAGTGAGGGGTGCAGGAGTTTAAATAAAGAACCCTCACCGGATAAGTCGTAAGTAGAATTTTTAGAATCAACTTGACTCAATAGTTGTTGGGAAAGCCAGCCCAGATCGCCTAGCTCCCCAATCTCTTTTGTCCGAGGTGTCATTCTATCGTTGTCCTTGATTTACTTTAAGTCGCTAGGGATAATAACTATCACATTTGGAGGATACTACTATAGAAAACGCCTTGAAAACCTTTGAAGAATATTATCTTAAAAAGGACTATCCTAATGCTATTTTGACTCTGGAAAAAAATCAAAAAGAAATTGATCCTAGTATTTGGCATTACGATATGGGTACAGTTTTGGCAGAGATGAAAAACTGGCCTATGGCCCGTTTGCATTTTATTTTAGCTGAACGTTCTGGAATGGATTCAAAGGAATTACATCAGAATCTTGAGTTAGTAGAAAATATTTTAGAGATTCCTCGTTTAGAGAAGCCACTGGATCCATCTGATTACCTGATTAAAGCCGGAATGATTGCTAGTCAAGGTCCTCTTTTAAGTCTCAGTTTAATTTTTTTAATCATTGGTTTATGGCTGATAAAAAAATCACCCTCATTAAAATCTGCTATGATCTTTTTGGGTTCAGTCTCATTCCCAATTATTCTTAATTTTTGGATTGATTCATGGCCAAAAAAAATCGCTATAAATTCTATAATTATCTTTGAGGGGCCATCGGCTTTGTTCGAAGCCAGAGGAGAATTACCTCCAGGACTATTGCTAATTACAAATGTGAAAGGTGATTGGGAACAAATTATTTACCCGTCAAGATTTTCAGGCTGGATAAAGTCACAAGGTTTAAAACGTTTGGAGCTTAAATGAGTTACGAAAAAGATATGATGGAAAAAAATCAAAGAGGCGAGGTCATTCCCGATAAATTGGACATTCCCCTGCTAAAATATTTATGGGATGCAAGTCCACTTTCATTTGGTTCTTCAAAAGAAAATTATCATGAATTCTTTAAGAAAATTTCAGTGCTCAATTCGTTTTCAGATAATGAACTCAGATTATTTTCAAAATTTTTACATCGTCGTGAATTCATAACAAGTGAAGTCATTTTTCGGCAGGGTGATTCTGGTTACGGTTTTTATTTTGTATTTCAAGGTTCTGTAAATATTTATGCAAATCATCTAAATCCTAACAAGGATGATCTAGGTGAATTGATCATTCGCCTTGATCAGAGACAATATTTTGGAGAAATGGGCTTGCTTGAAGAATTCAATCGCAGAAGTGCTTCAGTTGTAGCCGCTGAGAATACGGTAGTATTAGGAATCTTTAAGCCTGACCTTGAAAAAATGCTTGAATTCTATCCAGTATTAGGTGCTAAGTTTTTACGTGAAACAGCCCTTATTATGGCTAACCGAATGGGACATTTAACCCGTGAAGTAATGTCACTTAAGCGAAAGATTAAAGAGCTTGAGCAGAGAGTTTAACCATGCATCGAAATTTAAAGTTAAAATTATTTCTTTTTTTCTTTCTATTATTCGCAACAATTAGCTTTGCTTTTTTGTTTCCTCGATTAACACTGCCTTTTGGTTTTGCTTACATCATTTATTTGATGGCCCAACCTTTAAAGGTACTTCTCCTCAATGGATCAGGACAGCAACGTATTTTCTTTTTTATGCTTCTGATTTTAGGTGTTGTATTTTCAATGTTTCCGCTTTTTGCAGCTTTTTATAATATTGATACAGACTTCAGCAAATTTTCAGCTCAATTACCTGAGCTCCAGAAGAATCTACAGGATAAGTTTTTTATATTTAAAGTCTATGTTTTTGAAAAAATCGGTTACCGAATTAATATTGATCCGGTTAGTTTTGTTGTTAGGAAACTTGAAAAACAAGGAGCATTATTACTGGCTCAAATTCCAACTTATCTTTCTTCATTCTTTGAATGGATGCTATTAGTGCCAATGTTTTTATATTTTTTCTTTTTCCAAAGCAAAAAATTTAGTCACAAATTTCTTCGCTCAATTCCTAATTCTATTTTTGAGAAAACATATGTTTTAACTTCTCAGTTTAATACAAAATTTGGTGAGTACATCATTGCCAAATTTATAGAAGCCACATTTTTGGGTACTATCGTTACGATTGGACTTCTGGCTATTGGCTTCCCATATCCCTTCGTTCTAGGCTTTATTGCAGGGATCACTAATATCTTGCCTTACATTGGACCTTTAATTGGTGTTTTACCTGCTTTATTAGTTGCCCTTTTATCGCAGGACCCTCAAATCTCCATGTTAGGGATGGTTTTTATTTTTGCCTTTGCCAACTTAATCGACATGGTCTTAGTATTCCCACTTTTGGTTTCCAAAGTGGTAGATTTAAACCCTATTATCGTTGTGGTAAGTGTAATCGTCGGTGGTCAAGTTGGCGGAATTGTGGGAATGATTGTAATCATTCCATTTATTGCTTTTTTTAAGTTATTGTTTCAAGAAATCTACAAGGATCTTTCGGTACAATTATGAGTTTAATACGATTAGTTATTCTAGTTTCCATATTCGCTGCTTGTTCTTCTGATAAGCCGAAAGGTCGTACAGAGGCTGAAGTTCTATTTAAGGAAGCTGAGGAATTAGTAGCTGCAGAACGTTTTATTCTGGCCACAGAGAAGCTCAATGCCATTAAAACCCAGCATCCATATTCTTTTTATGCTACTCCGGCAGAACTTATGCAGGCAGATATTCTATTTGAGCAGGAAAGTTTTGTAGAGTCGGCTGCAGCCTATTTATTATTCCGTGATTTTCATCCAAGACATGAAAAGATAGCTTATGTCATTTTTAGAATAGCAGAATCATTTTACAAACAAATCCCTGACACTATTGACCGTGATCTAGAACCAGCACTCGAAGCAATTAAGTATTATGAAGAAGTGGTTCAAAAATACGGTGACAATAATTACAAAGGCCAGGCTTTAAAGAAAATTAAGAAAGCTAAGCAAATGCTTCGTCAAAAAGATCTTTATATAGCCGATTTTTATTTTAAAACAGATAAGTATGCCCCGGCACGCTATTGGTATTTGGATATTTTAGAGAATCATCAGGATAAGAAAACTCGTGAGCATGCGATGCTTAGAACAATTCTGGCTACTTATGAGTTGAAAGAGTGGAATCCTTGTCTTGAATACATAGAAAAGTTTTACCAATTAGTTGATAAACAGTCCCAGTCCGAAATAAAATCAATTAAAGATACTTGCAGCAAAAAACTTTAGGGGAGGTTGGCTTGGAATACGTCAAAATGAATGACTTGCTTAAAAAAGCTAAGGAAGCTTTCCAAAAAAATGATCTAAAGACCGCAAGCCTGTTACTTAATGAAGTAATTGACCAAAATCCAAATTCAACTGAAGGTTTCTTTCATCTTGCTAACGTTTTCCATGTTAGGGGCGAGTTAGGCAAGGCCATAAAAGCTTTTAGCCGGGTTCTGGAGCTAGATCCACATCATACGGATGCAGCGATCTCTCTCTCTGTTATTTACAATGATATTGGCAAATACGAAGAGGCTAAGGCTATTTTCGAAAAGGCCAATTCACACGTTAAGAGCGGCCAAGGTCAGGGCCTTTCTGATCCTCATTTAAATCGTAAATTTTCTCTCAAGCATTACGAGCTCGCAGAAATGTACGCTTCTTATGGTCGTTATGAAGAAGCTCTTTTTGAATATAATAAATCAGCAACTCTTGATCCTGACAATCTCGAGATCAGAATTAAAATCGCCAAGAACTATACTAAGAAAGGTTTCACTTCAAAAGCTTTTGAAGAATTGAAGCGTCTTAAGAATGAACAGCCTGGATATATGCCAGCTCGAATTGCACTTGGATTATTATATTATGGAAATGGAAACATTATTGAAGCTCAAGCAGAGTGGCAAAACGTTTTAAGTCGCGAACCCAGCCATTCAGAAGCTAATATGTATATGAATCTTTCTCGCGGGGCTACTGAAACTACGGTTAATATCTAAATTAAAAATTCCAGATACAAAAAAAGGCTCCTTACTGATCTGAGCCCCGTTTTCTGTACAGTTAAAAAAGACCGCTAATAAGCCCCCGGTAAACAGCCGGGGGCTTTTTGTTTAAAGCTATCTGAGGTCTTTCATAATTATAGTAATCCATTACTTCTTTAACTTCCTTCGTCAGCTCAGTGAAGGTTTTGCACTTTCGTAAGTTCAATAGGTCTTTGAAGTGCCCAAAGAAGCTTTCGATTGGAGCATTATCATAGCAGTTCCCTCTTCGAGACATGGACTGAGACACGCCAAGTTCTTTAAGTAAGAATCTGAAGTTCGGATGCGTATACTGGAACCCTTGATCCGAGTGCACGATGAGCGATCGTCGCGTGGTAATTGATAGTTGTGACAGGAGGTCTTTAAATTCTTCGGTAAAGTGCGCTATTGATGGAGTTCTCATCACTTTGTAAGACACTATTTCATTTGTCGCCAGGTCCTTAGTTGCAGACAGATAAGCTTTTTGTCCTCCAGCGTAGAATAAGTAAGTCATATCAGTAGAATAGATTTCATTCGGAAGAGGAGTTACAAAGTCTCTTTTTAATAAATTTGGAGTATGCGCGTTTTCTGCCTCTGGAAGGTTTTTATATGGATTTTTTCTTCTGATTTTTGTTATTAGTCCATATTCTCGTTTAATTCTCTGAATCTTCTTATGATTAACTACCATTGCTGTTGAATTTCGAATCATCATGTCTATTGTTCGAACTCCACCTTTCTCTCTACTTTTTAGGAAGTATTTTCTAATTAATTCCAGAGCGGTGCGATCTCTTTGCCTTCGATCTTCCTTTGTTTTTACGAAGTAATAATAACCGCTCAAGCTAACACGAGCGGCTCTGCAGAGAGCAGAGATCTTCAAAGAATGATTGGATTCTTTGACCTTACGGATAAGCTCGAATGTCAAAGCTCGTCGTCCGCAAGGCCCCTGAGCTTTTTTAGATGAGCGATGACCTCTTTCTGATAAGCGATTTCCGCTTTCATCTCTTCAAAGGTCATTTTGTTTAAATCTTTTTTACGTCCCTTTTTTCCTGGGACAAGATCACCGTCGGCCCTCCATTTCCTTCGCCATCTAGCTAGACATGTATCAACGAACTTTTTATCAAAGCAATCAACCCCAAGAGTTTTATTGAATGCTTCTTGTCTCGTCATCCCTTCGATAGACGATTCCAGCATTAGATTCTTAAAAGGTTCAGTGAAGATGATGTGCTTTTCAGTGATTTTGAGAACGTAAGGACTAGATTCGAGAATTTTGAGGTCCGAAATAGAAAGGCCCTTCATGATCTGCTCCGTTTTAAGGATTTTAACCCATTTTCTAGAAAAAGCGGTCTTTATTGCTTATCTAGAAAACGGGGTACAGATCATACGGAGCCTTTTTTATTTTAGCTTTAAATTGATACTATTGAGCTTCCAGAATTTTGGTATTTGTCTTAGTTGATTTAAGAACACCAGTCTCAAGAGTGATGCTTGTGTCATAAGAAGTTGAACGAAAAACATCGGATGAGAAGTTTACAATATAAGTTTTAAGCTCTTTATACATTTCATGCTTAACAGAGAGTTTAGAATCTTGAAGAACGATTTGTTTACCAATTTTTTTTGCTGAATTGATAACTATCGGTGCTTTCAAGTTTGCAGACATTTCAGTTACGTTTCCAGGAATTGTTAAAACACTGTAAAGCTTAGCAGATTGAAGAGAATCAAGCTCAAGGCCATTCAGGTCAGCTGGTAAAAGTTTTGCTATATAGTCTGGCTTGAAAATTTTTGGTTCAATTATTGGAAATGCAACTTTCTCATCTTCAGTTGATTGTAGCCAAAGAATTAGAGTGCTATCTCCCGGATCAACCACGAAGTATTTCTTGAGGTTTTCAAAACCAAATAATCCCTCAGCGAATGTGATGAGGTCAGTAGGGTTAACTTCAAGTTCCCCAAATCTGGTGGTTTTGACTTTCATGGATTTCCTCCAAAATAAAATGGTAAGGTATTCTTACCATAACACTTTGATGGTATCAGTCAATCTATTAAATGATCAAGGAGGAAAATTATTTCTTCTTTAGCTCTTCGCCTAAGCGCGCGATGTCAGACATTGACGCTTGTACAGCTTCAGTATTCTGATCCTGAATCGCTTGGTAAACTTCCTCGCGATGTATCTTAGTTTCTTTCGGCGCTTTAATACCGAGGCGAACTTGTTTACCTTTTATCTGCACTACAACAATCTTGATATTATCATCGATTGCAATGCTTTCTCCTAGCTTCCTTGTCAGAACTAGCATGGTTGATCCTTGTCTATCGTGTCAAGAATATGACTTCACTCAATAAAGTTACTGTTGCAGAGGTTTACGTCAATTCGTGTAGGAAAATCAAGAAAATTTAAAAAAATAATTAAGTTTTAGTAAGAATTTCTTATCGCAGGAAGTCCATAAGGGATGTATTCATCAAATTTGAGCTAGCTTTATAGGTAGCCTTAAGGATTGCCTGCTCTTTTTGCAGATCACCCATGATTACTGAAACGTCAGCGTCCTCAATTCTGCTCTTGTGCGCCTCGTTAACAAGATTGCTCTTCTCGATATTAGTCTCAGTATTCGCAATAGTATTTGTGAGTGCGCCAATTTCTGTTCTGAATGTCACAACCCTTTCAATGCTTGAGTCTAAGTTCTCTAAGAGTCCCTGAATTATTTTAGGATTATCATTGAGTAGTGCATTTTCTAGTGCGAATAATTCATCAAATATGCTCATTGGTACTTCACCAGATTCTGCAGCGGGTGTTCGTTGAAGATCATCTGAAGTAGGAGAAAGATTTAGTTGCTCACTCTCTATCGATTTTTTTTCATCGCAGAAGAATAGATCTCTTCCTGATAAATTAATCGGAATAAATAAGTCTTTATTTATTTCGATATTAATTTTGTTCTGATCACCATTGTAGTGACCACTCTCATCAAATGGACGAGTTAAAACTTTTTGACCTGAGAAAAGATAACGATTACCAATACGCTTATTAGCAAGTCCTAAAACTTGATTGCGTATTTGGTGAATTTCTTTAGAAACTGCAAGACGAACATCGGGTGAATAAATTGAAGAAGCTTGTCCGATGGCTAATTCTTTGGCCGTCACCAAAATATCAGTCATTTCTTCAAGAATATTTTCTGTATATGAAAGTTGTGTCTTCGCAAAATTTAAATTACGGAGATACTGCTCAGCATCCACTTTCTGCGAACGAACGGCCATGAGTTCCACGTTACCCAAAGGGTCATCAGACGGCTTCGTTAGACGTTTAAGTGTCGATCCTTTTAATTGTAGCTCCTCAACTTTGCCTTTACTTTTTCCAAGGGCATAGTTGATTGAGCTGACTGATGAATTTTCTGAGACTCTACTCATTTTTTATTCTCATGGAAGTAAACTCATTACAGCTTTAAACATCTCATCTGATGCTTTAATTACTTTGGCTGATGCCTCATATGCATTCTGATAACGTACCATATTGGCTGCTTCTTCATCTAATGAGACGCCTGAAAGACGCTCCTTGAATGATTTTGCCTGGGCTAAGATGCCTGCTGATTGTTCTCCATCAATTTTAGCCTTACCAGCTTGAAGACCAATATTACCTACTGATTTTAAATATTGTTCCTCGAAAGTCGTCGTACCTGAATCCAAAACTTTTTCATGTTGAAGTTTTGATATGGCAATTGCAATACGATTATCACCAGGTTTATTCGCTTCTAAACCAGCAGCAATATTATTAACATCTTCTTTAACTTCATCTGAAATATCAATGTACTCAGCGGCTCGTGTGAGGTCCAATGGCTCTTTAAAAAAGTTGATTCCTGTGACTTTTTTCTGAGCATTATTAGGAAGAGGATTTCCTAATGCATCAATAGGAACCGGATGATTGGCAAATCCTCGTCTATGGATAGCATTGGTCGAAAGTACCAGACCGTGAGCAAGATCATTAAGTTGTTTCTCAAGACCTTCAATTTCATCATTTCGTGTTTTTAAAAGTGCCCCAAGGGTTCCGTTCTTAATCTTGTCTGAAAATGCATGGCTGGGACGATTGGCAAAAAATATTTCTGCATTACCTTTATCTACTGAAGATGAGCCTTCTTTAACAACGGAGCCGACAGCTAATTGCTGGGCTAATCCACCAGAAACAATTGAACCAACTCCTTCAATACTGACGACAAATTGTCCTTCAGAATCAGAGTATGTTTGTAATGGAAAAAATTCAGATAGTTTTCTGAGAGCAATATCACGCTGATCCCGAAGATCATTGGCCATGCCTCCGGTCACTTCCTGAATATTAATTTCTTTATTGAGATTAGCAATGGTGGATGCCAAGCTATTAATTTCTTGAGTGGTTAAATTGATTTTTTTATTAATGCTGTTGCGGTTGTTGTCGAGATTATCCTGAATGCGATGAAAGTCACCAACAACAACATTAGCATTTTCTTTTACAACGCTTCTCACTGCTTGATTATCTGGCTGATTTGCGAGCTCTCTCATCGAATTAAAAAAACGATTTAGAATTTTATTCATACCATCTGAGTTAATCTCGTTGAAGATTTCCTCTACCTGGTCAAGTTGGTTAGTACGTTCTTCATTATATTTATCAGCAGTGATTGAATTGTTGAGCTTCTTTTCAATTAGCTCATCGTGCTGCCGGCGAATGCTTTGAATTTCTACACCACGACCAATAACATAATCACCTTCCTGGATGGCTGTGCCAGTTTCAGTACGGACTTCCTGACGGGAAAATCCCTCAGTGTTAGCGTTGGCAATGTTATGCGAAGTCGTCGACATCGACTGCTTCGCTGTAAACAGACCAGATTTACCAATATTTAATAAATCGCCAGACAATGCAAGTCCTTCGTCATTTTTATCGACCAGCGCGGGTCATTCCATCCGCGCCATAGGTTGTATAAGTTTTTTTTCCAGTGAAACCTTGTTTAATTTCACGCAATGAGAGCATCGATTTATTTAAGAACATTTGGTTCTTTTTATTTTGATCCTGAATCTTATGGATAATATCCAGTAAAAGGCTATTTAAGTTATAAAGTGCAGGAATAGGGGATTGCTGATCGAAATCTGTAAATGCGGCTAAAAGATCACTAGCACGAATAATTTTAGGAAATAATTTGGTGTCGTTTATTTTGTCAATTAGCTCTGTACGCACTAATTCAAGATCTGAAATTTTTCCTATGATTTCTTTCTTAATTGGAAGCATATCTTCAAGTTTATCAATGTCACTGGCAAGCAGAGTGAGATACTCTTCACAAGTGAGGTCATAAAGTTCTTTATGGAGTTGGCAAAAAGCTTCCCACACGTCTAAGGCGCGATGGTAATAGAGCCTCTTCTCATCCATGCGTGCATCCGTCATCTGAACTCCTTAAAACTCTGAGGTAAGGATTTTGTCTGCAAGACCGTCATAATCTACTTCATAAGTGCCGGCAGCAATTTGAGCTTTTAAACGAGCAATCTTTTCAGAGTTATCTTGCTCAGGTGCATTCAAGGCTGCTTTCTTAATGCGTGAAAAATCTTTTACACCTTCAGGGATACTTACTTTAGCGTCAGTTGCAGTTTTGTCCATGAGCTCGGCAGCACGTTCTGTAGAATTTCTATCTGAAAGACCATCCACTTGACTGCCACTTTTTGTCGACTCAGTCTGAGAAGAACGGGTGCGAGGAAAAAAAGATGAACGGGTGTCGATACTACTCATTTGTATTCTCCTTCATGGATACTTTTGTCATTCCTTGACTTGGTCCCGTGGCTTGCGCATTTTTTAAATAATGTTTCATATGCTGAGGTACAATTTGATCCAGGATAACTTTCTTAATACCCAGACCACTGTCAGATTTTGCCATAAGTTGGGCTCTTTCGTAATCTAGCAAAGAATTATAATAATTCATTGCCGATGAATCTTCTGTTTCTTTAGGTACAGTTTTTCTCATCTCTGCCAACATATGCGACGTAAAGTTAGCTTCCATACCTTCAGCAATTTCTTCGAATGGCTTAACCGGATTTGTTGGCTTGTTTTGATTGGGTAGAGTTTTGAAATCTGCAGAGACTTTCAATCGGTACCATCCTAGTTTTTATCCCATCATCCTGATGAGATTCTATCTAAAAGTGTAGCATTTTTTGGGGTCGGAGTGTTAGGAGAAAACTTAATAGGGAAAAATTGGCCGGGTATCTTGTTGACACCCAAACCAGGAACTAAATTAGTTCGATTTCAGCCAAGAGCGCACCGTTTTGTTTGAGTGCCTGGAAAATGGAAATAAGATCCTCCGGAGTCGTACCTAAAGCATTCAAAGCTTTAACTAAATCATTGATAGTTGTGGCTTGTTCCAGGGCCACTATTGAACGTTTACCTGAGACTTCATCTCCACCTTTAACTTCTAGTACCATATCTCTATGGCTGACAGCTGATTTCTTTAAAACTATGTCACCACCTGCTACCAAAGTTCCCGTTCTTTCATTAATCACGATTTTAGCTGAAACATCAGCAATGACCTTAAAATTTTCAATATTAGCAATTAACTCAACTACTTTTCTCTCGTAAGAACTAGGAATGATTACATCAATGGTTGTAGCATCGGCTGCTGTTGCGTATTTTCCACCTAATTCTTGATTGATGGTTCTTTCAATTCTAGCTGCTGTTGTGAAATCTGGATTATTCAACGCCATACGAATGGCTTTTTTATCATTGAAAGAAATATCTAATTCTTTCTCGATAATACCACCATCTGGAATGCGAGCCGTAGTTGAAAACTTTTTACCTTTATCAAGCCCACCAACAGAAAGTGGACCATTGGCAACAGCGTAAATCTGACCATCGCCACCTTTTAATGGAGTCACAAGAAGTGTCCCGCCAGCCAGACTGGATGCATCCCCAATTGAAGATACCGTGACATCAAGTTTCTGCCCATTGCGCCCGAAAGCCGGTAGTTTGGCTGTTACAATAACTGCTGCAACGTTTTTCGAAGTCACTTCTTTTTGTGGATTAAGACCAAGAGTTTGGAACATCTTTTTTAATGAAGTGTTAGTGATTTCTCCACCACCATCACCTGTTCCATTGAGTCCAATGACTAGACCATAACCAACTAAAGGATTTTCTCTTACTCCTTTAATAGTAATGAGATCCTTTAATCTGCTGGCAGATCCAAATGCGGGAAGAGTTATGATGCATAAAACGATTGAAAGAATACTTTTCATTGATTTTCTACCCATAATATAATGACCTTGGAATCTAAAAGTTTATCCGAGTTTACATAATCATTTTCCATGATGTCCTTTCTTGACACAAGTCCTTGGACTTCGATGGCCCTTTTTTCCTTCTTGAAGATCACATCCTTTCTTCCGCGAAGTAGAATGTAATCCTTACTTATCTCCTCCATAACAGTACCAGATACTTTATCATAAATTTTCATATCTATTTCATTATCTGCAGAGCTTGTTGTCGACGTGGAAGAAGAAACAGAATTTTTTCCATCGATATTTGCACCAGATACATCTTTCTTTGGTTTATCAGGGAAAGTTCGCTTTAATTCAGCTGAAATTTGATTTCGAAGATTTTCTAAAACATTAATTATGACCATATCTCCAGTATGTTTATCGTTTTGATAAGTGAATAAGGAAGAACTAGATCCTTGGTTAGCCCATAAACTACCTGTATTATCGTTGTCTACAAAGTCCTTATTAGTTACTCGCTGTGGACGATAGTCTCTTTTGACAGATGGAAGCAACTGTTGTCCAGCTTGACCACCGTCTAGTGAAAAAGTATGAGGGTCTTTGATTGGACGTTTATCATTTTCTCTAGTAAAACGATTATTAGGGGGCCTGTTGTCCTGGTACATGTCTCCAGTGGTAACATCACGAGCGACCTTTTGTTCACGATCAATTTGTCTGTGAATGTTATTAACATAATTAGAACAAGAGACTACTGATAATAATAAAAACAATAATAATTTTTTCATAATTCCACTAATACTTTGTTAATATCTACAACTTTACCTAGGTATTTTTTATTCTTTTGAGGATGAAAAACTTCAACCATTTCACCAATACTTCCATTGCTGCGACTAATACCAGAAGTTTTAATCCGGACCATTTTATTTTCTAAAACCACATCTGTTTTTAGTCCAGCACGCACCAAATTTACTGCATTAAGATCTGATTTTTTTAATAATTCGCCAGCTCTAAGTGGCTTATTTGTTTTATAAAATTTAAGCAAGTTCCTATCTGTAATTAAATCAGTGTGGGGGATAGCTTCTAGATATTCTTCTTTTAAAATACTTACATCATCTAGGAGACTAAAAGAGGTTAATGGTGAAATTAATCGATAAGCTTTCACTAATTTTTTAAAATCGACAGAAGCAATAATAGTTTTCTTACTTCCATCAATACCAGAAATGATAATATGGATAGGTTCCTGAGTACCAAAAAGACAGCTAAAACAACTTATTTCAACCTTATCACCTGCTGGCAATCCAATGATTCCGGGCAGATTTTGCGAGTGGGCTGCTTTGACCTGTACACCTGATGGCATTTTCAATTGCTCGCGAATTAAAGTTTTTAACTGCTGAATGAGTATTGACGGAGGATTTATTTCAAGCGAATGACCTTTAATGGACATTAATTCTTTCAACTGGAATGATGCTATTCGTCCTTCAAGACCTGTTACTGTTTGATGAAGATCATCAATCAATTTAGATTCACAATTTGATGACTGATAGATACTTTTGTCAATTAAGTCTTCATTCATGATAAGCATCTGATTTGGTAAAGTTACTTCACATGCATCGGCATGTTTGGCAAAAATTAGAATCAATAGTAAAAAGTATTTCATATTTTTTATCTGATGTTATTCACGGTTTGTAACATTTGATCGGCTACACCCATGACTTTTGAATTCATTTCATAAGCTCGTTGAGCCTTAATTAGATCGGTCATTTCATTCATCACGTTTACATTTGAAGCTTCGATAGCTCCTTGCATAAGTGTGCCTGAACCATTTTCCCCTGGGATGTTTTGGATCGCCTGGCCACTTCCAGAAGTGGCCCCTAATAAGTTTCCACCTTCAGAGCGCAAACCAACCGGGTTAACGAAAGTAAAGACAGGAACTTGTCCTAAATTAATGGGCTCAATTGACTGACGTGTGAAAGCTTCTACAATTCCATTTTCAGAAATACTAATTTTCATAATATTTGGTGGCACAACAATTCCTGGAAATACTTTCTGACCTGCCCTTGTCACCATATTTCCCTGAGAATCAACGTTGAAGCTTCCATCCCGAGTATATTTTAGTTCACCATTGGAACCAATAACTCCTAAAAAGCCTTCACCATTAACCATTAAATCATAGGGGTTATTCGTCATTTGAGGTGAACCCTGAGAATGGATTTTTCGAGTGGCAGATACTTTTGCTCCCGAACCGACCTGTAGACCAACATTATATTCTGAAGTGGCAGAAGACTTTGCTCCTGCTTCATGGACTGTTTCGTACAATAGGTCGTCAAACTCAGTACGAGCCTTCTTAAATCCGGTGGTGTTAACGTTTGCGATATTGTTGGATATCGTGTTTACGTTTGATTCTTGAGCAGCCATGCCCGTAGCCGATGTGTGGAGTGCACGAATCATTTATAACCCCTCATTAAAATTTACCAATTTCATTAGCGGCTTTTCCTGAAATACTGTCATAAGCGTTAATCGCTTTTTGAATGGATTCGAAATGACGGTGAGCTTTAATTAACTCTGACATTTCTTCAATCGCATTCACGTTTGAGCCTTCAAGAAAACCCTGGTTTACTGTTGTCTTAATATCTGTACGAATAATATTTTTTTCATCTGGAGTGATATAGAGGGAATTTCCCTCTTTTCTTAAAGCTTGTTTATCGGCAAATTCAACCAATGAAATTTTTCCGACTGAACCGTCTTTAGTTAAAACTTCACCATCCAAGGATACTGTTATTTTGGAATTTGTTGGCAATTTCAAAATGCGATCTTCAGGTTTTGGAAAGGTATTAATTGAGGCAGGTTCACGTAAAGCTATTGGGGCTACTTCTAAAGCGCTTAGTACTTTAAAACCCTGATCGGTCACTAGTTCACTTTCCCGATTTAAAGAGAGGTTACCTTTTCTGGTGAAGCGAACTCCGGTGGGCGTAAGTACTTCAAGAAAACCATCCCCTTTAAGAGCAACATCCAGGGGATTACTGGTCGGAATGAATTGACCTTGCTCGTGAATAGTATAGCTACCGTCAACTGCCACCATGGCGTTTTCTGCGCCTTGAGTATGATAAAAATCTGCAGGCGAAAATTCTTTACGAGGAATATGAATATCTTCAACACCGTTATTGGTGAGTGCTGTGAGGTGCTCTTTAAACACCAATTGATCTTTCTTAAATCCCACAGTGTTGGCATTTGCCACATTGTTGGCAATGGTTTCAACTTTTCTCTGTTGAGCCACTTGACCTGATAGCGGTACCCAAATATTTTTCAACTGGCTCCTTCATCCTGATGGAGTGGGGGCGAAAAATGCCCGCTTAGGCAATTTTAGCAACCCCTGTGCCATAAACCTAGCATGGGCAATTTCATCCAGTAATTTATAAGTCGCTGATACCTTGTCGAAGGCCGATGGGATATGGGACTATTAAGGTGTCAAAACGACAACGGAGATGGGTATGACCGGCAAAACTGACAAAGATTTTGAAGCTTCTCTAAAAAAATTGGAACAAATCGTCCGAGAACTTGAGTCAGGTGATGTAAGTTTGAATGATAGTTTGCTCAGATTTGAAGAAGGGATTGATCTTTATAAAAAGTGTCGCCAGACCTTGGAAAGTGCCGAAAAGAAAATTAAAATCTTGAGCGATAGCCTCAAAGAAATAGATTACAAAGAGTAGTTCTTTCATTCTTCCCAAAAACCCTTAAAATACTCTCAAAGCTTTCAAACGAAGGAATGTTCTTGAAACGTTTAGTGAAAACTCTCGCAGTTCTTGCGGCCTTGGGTCTATTTGGAGTCATGGCGCTTATAAGTGTATTCTTTTTTATCTCTCATGATTTACCACAGATCAATTCTTTGAAAGATTATAACCCTCCTATGAATTACCGCATTCTCTCTAGAGATAATGAGGTCCTTTTACAAGATGGTAAGGAAACCAGAGAAGTTGTAGCTTTCGAAAAAATTCCGAAGAAAGTAGTGGATGCATTCTTAGCCGCCGAAGATGACAATTTTTATAATCATGAAGGTATTGATTATTATGGAATTTTACGTGCGTTTATCGTCAATCTTAAAGAAGGGCGTTTGGTACAGGGTGGATCAACTATTACTCAACAGGTGGCTAAATCTTTTCTACTATCTAAAGAACGAACGATTTCTCGTAAAATTAAAGATCTTCTGCTCGCTCGAAAAATCGAACAAAAATTCTCCAAACAGGAAATCCTCTTTCTTTATTTAAACCAAGTGTATCTTGGTGGTGGATATTATGGTGTGAAGGCTGCCTTTAAGGGTTACTTTGATAAAAGCCTTGAAGCCGCTACACCTGCGGAATGTGCCCTCGTGGCCGGTCTTCTCGTAGCTCCAGGTAGATATTCGCCTTATATTAATCCTCAATATGCCAAGTTTCGTCAAAGTTATGTATTAAAGAGGATGTTCGAAACAAAGAAAATTAATGAGGAAGAATATCAATCAGGTCTGAAAGAAGACATAAAAATGCGCATTCGTATTCCTAATGAAGTTAAGGGTGGACATTTTACAGACTGGATTAGACAGGAAGTTATGAAGTCTGTTGGGACAGAAGAGTTCTTAACCAATGGATTTACAGTTGTGACGACTCTGGATTGGAATCTTCAGAAAAAAGCGGAAATTTTAGTAAAAGAAAGAATTAAAGAATTAGATAAGCGCCAAGGTTACCAAGGTGTTCAAAGAAGTTTAAAAGATGGTAATGAAATAACTCAATTTATCTCAGAGCAAAGAGAGAAAATATTAAAAGAACAATCCTCATTTTTTACTTTTACAACTAATGGAAAAAATATTTATGAATTTCATGAAGAAGAAGACACTCTTCAAAAAAATCTTTCATATTTCGAAGATGAAAAAGCGAAACTTAATGAAAGATTTAAAGGCTTAGTAGATATTGGAAATTCTCTAGTCGATCCATTTCTTAATTTCCTTCAAATTAATAAATCTTATCCTGCGGTTGTTCTTGAAGTTAATGATTTCAAACACACCATTTTAGCAGAAATTGCTGGAACCAGAGTAATGATTCCAGAAGCAGGCTTTAGTTGGGCACATGAAAGAAAATTTGGTGAACATCCTGCTTATTTTAATCCACAAAAAAATCCTTCAAAAATTGTTAAACGTGGAGACGTGATTCTGATATCAATTCAAAAGAAATCTGTTCCTTCTGATCAATTAATTGCTCCTGAATTTTTTAAGAAATATAAAGATCCAGCGCTTAAAGCAATCTTGGCAAAGCAAAAAATTTTTGAAGGTGCTCTTGACCAGGAACCAGAAGTGGAAGGAGCTCTCATTGCCCTCAATGCTAACAATGGAGAAATTATTTCCCTTGTAGGTGGTATTGATTTTCAAAAATCTCAATTTAATAGAGTTATACAATCCGCAAGACAACCAGGCTCCGCATTTAAACCGTTCATATACGCTGCGAGTTTGGAGAATGGGTACAATCCATCGACAATTCTAATGGATACACCACAAGCACTGGGAGGGGTTGATGACTCGTTAAGTTGGAAGCCACGAAATTATGACGGAGACTTTAAAGGTCCAATGACTTTTAGAAATGCTCTCGAAGTAAGTCGAAATATTCCAACCGTTAGACTGGTTCAGGATTTAGGGGTTGCTAAAATTCATAATTTTGTAAATCGTTTTCATATGCAGACTGATTTACCCAAAGATATGAGTCTTGCTCTGGGATCATTTGGAATAAGCCTCGCCGAACTTACCAAAGCCTATGCTGTTTTTCCAAACGGTGGACGAGCTGTTAGACTACATCACATTACCTCAATAAAAGATCGTAATGGTAAATCATATACTATTCCTCAAGCTGATAATTCCTGGCCCGAAGCAACTGAAGTTGAAGCGGCTCCCAAAGAAGAATTTCCAGCTGATGAAACGTCTTTAGCGCCGGCTATGAATTTAAATCCATTTATCTCAAAACTAAATCCAACTCAGGTTTTAGATCCACGTTTAGCCTACATTATGTCCAATCTTTTACGTGGCGTAACTATTTATGGAACCGCTGCTGCTGCAGGCAAATTAAGTCACAACATTGGTGGTAAGACCGGGACAACTAATAATTATGTTGATGCCCTGTTTGTTGGTTTCACAGAGAATTTAGTCGTGGGTACTTGGGCAGGTTTTGATGATAACCGCTCATTGGGTTACGGTGAAACTGGTGGAAAATCAGCACTTCCCATCTGGATTGATTATATGGAAGCTGCTATTCCAAAATTTGGAGTTCCTGAATTTAAAATTCCTGAAGGTATAGTGAATATTATGGTGAATAAAGAAACTGGCAGACCACTTCCACCGGGTTCTTCAGAAGGTTTTTTAGAGTCATTTGTTGAAGGTTTTGATCCTGACTCTACACCTCAGGAATTTGGAGAGAATGGCCAAGCTGATGAAAACAAAGCCCAGTCACTGGATGATGGAGATTATTTTAAAAATCAGTAGATTCCTGTTAAAAAGTAAGAGATATGTGCCGAAGATACTTGTATGACTTTTCGGCGCATACATATTTTTTATATCTCTCTGCTTTGCCTATCGGTACTGACTAATTTAATTGTAAGAAATGAGTTTAAAGCTAATAAATTGGCTCGTGGTCCTGCTTCTGTAAATTATAAAATGGTTGGTAATCTTGAAAAAATACATTTAGGTGAAAACAAGGATTTGGAATATTTCGCCAAGATGGATTCCGGTGCTGAATCCTCATCTCTGCACGCTAAAAATATTTCAACATTTCATCGCATAGAAAATGATAAAGCCGTCTTGTATGTAGAGTTTGATACAGTTGATGAACATCAAAATCCTCAAAGGCTTATTCGTCCGGTAGTTAAAATTGATGAAATTAAAAGTTCACTGGGTCGCCACAAGAGATATTTTATTCAAGAAAAAATCTGGATCGGTGAGCATTCTTATTTTGTGAATGTAAATTTAACTGATAGAAGTCATTTAAAACGTAAATTCCTCATAGGTAAAAATGTCCTAGATCAAGGTTACATTATTGATACAAGCAGTATCATGCTGGCATCTCCCCAGTAAGCCCGGCAAGCCTCTTTCCTTGAGACTAAATCTTTAACTATATTTATTATTATGCCGAAAAGTCTCTTAATGGAGGCTGAATGGTTTCTTCTCTCTCCCGGAATGAACGGACTTTTTATATTTTTTTTGGTGTCATCTTTTTTGTACACGCCATTTTATTGGTGACAAAAGTTCGTGATCAATTGCCAGCCGCGACCTGGACTCCACCACAATCAATTAAATTAAAACTCGTTCAAGAAGCTATGCAAGAACTGGCCATGAATCAGAAAAAACAAATTGTTCAATCTGAAGATTCTGACAATACTGAAAAAAAGAAAGACGCTTTTTTAAGTGATAAAAATCGCACTTTTGACCGTGAGACCATGGCAAAAACCGTTGATATTTTTGAGCGGGCGGCCTTAGGTGATGCCACGATTACTAAAAAAAACCAAACAAAAGTAGCTCAGTCTAAGAAAAAAGCCGACATGAAGAATTTAAAGCTATCTGATTTTGGAATGGCCAGCGGTGATCCAATGCCAAAAGAGATTACTCGCTCTCCCGCCAGTAATTCCTTAGAAGGGATAAAAAACGGAGATCCTTTATCTCAGGGTCTTTCTGCAACTAATGACTATGTTGAAGAAGTGATGTTAGGGGATTTCACTCATTTGAACACTGTGGAATATAAGTTTTATGGCTTTTACCACCGTATCCGTCAAAAACTCGAGCAATTTTGGGGCAAGAGTATTCAGGAAAAAGCAGATGCTCTATTTAGATCTGGGCGAAGAATCCCTGCTAGTGAAAATCTCGTAACGTCACTTCAGGTTAGCTTGAATGCCAAAGGAGAAATTATCAGTGTTAAAATCTTAGGTGCTTCTGGAGTTAAAGAACTGGATGATGCTGCTATTGAATCATTCAATCAAGCAGGTCCATTTCCTAATCCACCTAAAGAGCTTTTGGTAAACGGCAAGGCCACAATTGATTGGGGATTTGTAGTTAAGTCTTAGTGTGGAGAACGAAGTAGATTCTTAAGACGATCGATACCTTCCATTACAACATAATCAGACCAGATAGAATCGAGTTCACGGATAGCTTCAACAACTTGTAGTGCCGCTTGATCACGTGAAATTTTTTGTGTCTCTGCATATTGAGAAATTGTTTTATTTAAAATTTCAATAATAGGAGAGTTACAAACTTGATTCAATCTTTCTTCAAAAGATTGAATCACTTTTTTTTCTTTGCTTTTGATGATGGCTGTATTTAAAAGCTGAATAGATTCCATTTAATAAATTCCTCAAAACTTCAATGTTGAATGGAGATGCAGTATCTATAAACTCGAGTCTTTCGTAAAGACCTTTTGATTTTTTATGGAAAATTTTAGGTTGAAAAATCCATTTGGACTAGATTTGAGGAAGGCTAAATAAAATGTTTAGCCTTCCAATGTTATGACTTAGTGAGATGAATTACAAAATTCTTGATATTGCTCTGCCGATAAAAGTTTATTGATTTCAGTAAGATCTTTAACCTTGACTTTTATTAACCACGAACCATAAGCATCCTTATTTATTTTTTCTGGAGATCCTTCTACGTCACTATTTTTTGCAATGACTTCACCACTAACTGGTGAATATAAATCACTTACAGATTTAATTGATTCAACTACGCCGAAAGTTGATCCTTCTTTGAGATCTGAGCCAACCTCTGGAACTTCAACGAAAACAATGTCACCTAACGCAGATTGTGCGAAGTCTGTGATACCCACAGTTACGGTATTTCCTTCGATAAGCGTCCATTCATGTTCTTTAGTGTACTTTAAATTCGCAGGGATATTGTTAGCCATTATTTATGTCCTCCGGTTACAAACGGTTTTTTAATTAATTGAGCGGAATAAAGTTTATTTCTGATATCCACCATGAATACTTCATCTTTTGGGGCTTTATCAATTTGAATACGCGCCAAGGCTATACCTTTGTTAATAACCACCGACATGGTTCCACTAGTAATTAAGCCGATGACTTCGTTATTTGCATTTAAAACGTGATAACCTTCGCGAGGAATTCCCTTATCTAATTGCAGTTTAACCAATTTGTATTTAGCTGGTTTATTTTGTAAAACTTCTTTGCCAATAAATTTTGCTTTTTGGGCTTTTACTGTCCATGAAAGACCTGCGTCATAAGGATTCACATCGTCATTCAGTTCGTGACCATAAAGTGGATAGCAAACTTCAAGACGCAAAACGTCGCGGGCAGCCAAGCCACATGGAGTTACTCCTGCCATCAGAAGTTTCTGCCAAAGATCCTTGATCGTTTGATGATGACCAAAGATTTCAAAACCATCTTCGCCCGTATAACCAGTGCGAGCGATGATAACTGGTGCACCACCAGCGAAGGTTTCACAAACTGAGTAGTACTCCATATCGGAAAGTTCAGTTAATAAAGGGCGTAATTTTTCAAAAGATTTCGGTCCTTGCAAAGCGATTAAAGAAAACACATTAGAAAGATTGGTAAGGCTGCATTCAAAGCCGGCTTGCTTGGATTTCATCCAGGCAAAATCTTTTTCAATATTTGAGGCATTCACACAGATCATCACTCGACCTGTCGCCAGTTTATAGACGATTAAATCATCCACTATCGTTCCATCTTCCCTACAAAGTGGAGAATAGATGGCTTTTCTCATTGGAGCATTCAAAATATCATTTGTTACCAGATAATCTGCAAAAGCTTCAGCATCTTTACCATCAATAAAAAATTCTCCCATATGGGAAACATCAAAAACACCCACATTGTTTCTGACCGCCAATACTTCATCTTTTACAGATGTATATTGAACAGGCATTTCCCATCCAGCGAAAGGAACGATTTTTCCACCGAGTTTTACGTGCTCATCAAAAAGTTGAGTCCGAAACAATTGAGACATTGTTTATCCTTTAAATTTATTTTCAGCTGCAGTGATTAAATTTTCGATCAGAGAAAGCACAGTCATTGGCCCAACTCCTCCTGGAACCGGTGTAACAGCTCCAGCAACATTAAGAACATCAGGAGCAACATCCCCGGTTAATTTTCCATTCAAAGTATTCATTCCCACATCTATTATGATGGTTTTTTTGGAAGGATTGAGATGAGAAGCGTGGATGAAATGCGTTTTTCCAATAGCCACTACAATAATATCAGCGATCTTGGTGATTTCCGCTAAATTCTTAGTTTTAGAGTGGGCAAGAGTTACTGTGGCATCAAAATTAGACATAAGCATAGAAAGTGGCTTACCAACGATCAGACTTCTTCCAATAACCACCACATGCTTACCGGCAAGTTCAATGCCGTAAAACTTCAATAAATAGAGCACACCTTTAGGCGTACAAGGTAACATGAGTTTTAAATTCGTGCTGCCAGAATAGATCGCATTGGTATTATCTTTATGAAATCCATCGATATCTTTTTCGGGTACTACAAGATTGGCAATATCCAGTTTTTTTAAATGATCGCTCACTGGAAGCTGGATGATTATGCCATGAATGGTCAAATCTTGATTCAATGACTTCAGTTGCTGTAAAAAATCTTTCTCTGAAATTGAAGTTGGAAGTTGTACTAATTTAAATGTCGACCCAACTTCTTCACAAAGTTTTTTTTTATTTCGAATGTAACTCAAAGATGCGGGATTATCTCCCACCAGCACGACACTCATGCATGGGATTACTCCGCGACTTTTTAATTCTGCAACACGAGACTTTAAATCTGATTTGAGATGGTCTACAACTGGGAGTGCCGTAAGTATTTGTGCTGTCATAATAGGTAGCTAAACTATAGACGTTCACCTTTAAAAAGTCCTTTCTTATTTATTATTCCTGCAGTATCTGTTGAAGCATGAAAGCAAAATTTTATCTTGGCCTTGGCATGCAACTTTTTGGCCTAATTGCTGTAGGACTGTGTTTTATTTCAGGAATTAGAAATGGTGACTATGGTCAGTTTGAATTGGCCCAATTAGTTATTGGTTCTTTTGTCTTTTACGTTGGAAATTATTTAAAAGGTAAATCTCTCGGCTAGACGCCTTATTCTTTTGTCCTGTACAATTTCCGTAACATGATTGTACTCGCTATAGATCCAGGTTCTATCACGGCTGGTTTTGCCCTTCTGCAACAAGAAGGCAGAAAAATCAATTATATTGCTTCCGGAATTCTTAAGTTTAATGGTGATGATGAATTCTTGCATCGGGTAAAAGATATTTTCGACCAAACTCAAAATCTCATCGAAAAATATTCACCTGATGAAATTGCTCTCGAATCGTTGATCTTTGTTAAAAGTCCAACGGCGCTTATTAAATTAGCGCAATCGCGTGGAACCATGTTGGCGTCGCTAACTCAAAAGTATCATAAAAAAATTTATGAATATTCACCCAATCTGGTGAAATCCACAGTTACTGGCCACGGTCATGCAGACAAAGAGGGCGTTCAAAAAGTTTTACAACAATACTTAGGACTTACTAATTTTAAAACTCATGATGAAAGTGATGCTGTTGCCATTGCTCTATGCCATTTATTGAGTTTAAACGTGAGAACTTTGAATATTCCCAAGAAAAAAAAGATCTCTTCCAAAAAAATGGGAAACAGTTTAGCGGCTTCTCTGGCTCATAAAATTAAGGAAAAAATTGTATGATTGGTTATATTTCAGGAACAGTTGTTTATTCTGATTCTCAAAAATCTATTATCCTCACTGCTCAAGGCGTGGGTTATGAAATCAGCACTTCAACTCCTATGATGCCTAATCGAGATGTAGCCCTCTACATTTCTCATATCATTCGAGAAACTTCTCAAGACTTATATGGTTTTGAGTCAGTGGATGAAAAAAAGTTTTTTGAAATGCTAATTGATGTGAATGGCATAGGTCCAAAATCTGCTTTTTCCCTCATTACTCATTTAGGCATACAACAAATTATAAGTGCGATCACTTTTGACAATTCAGATATTTTAAAATCTGCACCAGGTGTTGGTAAAAAGAGTGCGGAGCAAATTATCCTTTCATTAAAAGATAAAATCAGTAGGCTTGAAATCGGTTTTGTCGCGCACGAAAAGCTGGTTAAGGCTGGCGGCAAAGTGTTGCCGGAAATTAGACAAGAAGCAATGCTGGTAAAGGAAACTCTAGCCGCTTGTCAGGGGCTGGGATTTAAAGATCAGGATATTCTTCCGATGATTCAGCGTCATTTACAAACGGGTAATGCAAATAAGCCGGAAGATTTAGTAAAAATTATTCTCAAAGAATTAAGGTAAGATCATGGCCGATAGAATTGTCACCAGTGACTTAAACGGAACTGAAAAAGAGCATGAAGCACAACTGCGTCCGCAGAATTTTTCAGAATTTATAGGCCAGAAAAAGGTCGTAGAAAATATTGATCTTATGGTGAAGTCATCAGTCATTAGAAAAGCGGCTATGGATCACGTGCTCCTATCAGGACCACCGGGGCTAGGTAAAACTTCTCTAGCTATGCTTATTTCAAAAGCAATTGGTTCTGAATTGCATTTAGTTTCTGGTCCTGCCATCGAAAAGAAAGGTGATCTTGCTGCAGTTTTGACAAATTTAAAGCCTAAAGATGTACTTTTTATAGATGAAATTCACCGTATCCACATCACCGTTGAGGAAATTCTCTATTCAGCGATGGAAGATTTTAGGCTGGATATTTTAATCGGTCAGGGCGCTTCGGCTCGAACTATGCAAATTGATCTGGCTCCTTTCACTTTAATAGGTGCCACCACTCGTTCGGGATTATTGTCCAATCCGTTGCGAGATCGTTTTATGGCGCATTTAAATTTTGATTTTTATGAGCCGGAAATGTTGGGGAAAATTTTAATGAATAACGCTCGTAAGATACATCTTGATTTATCTGAAGAAGCGAAAATGCAAATAGCTATGCGCTCACGTGGAACTCCCCGCATTGCAAATAGAATTCTTAGGCGAGTTAGAGATTTTGCATTGGTTAATAAATCGAAGCAGGTGGAATATAAAGAAGTTAAAGCAGCGCTAAGCTTGTTAGATATAGATGATCTCGGTTTAGATTCTATGGATCGCAAAATTTTAAGTGTCATGAAAAATTACTATCATGGTGGCCCTGTAGGCATCGAAGCTTTGTCTGCAACCTTAGGCGAAGATAAGCAAACCATTGAAGAAGTTTATGAACCTTATCTGTTGAAAGAGGGATTTATTCTTCGAACGCCGAGAGGTAGAACTCTTTCGGAAAAAGCAGCGATCCATATCGCCTAAATTTCGGTGCTCCATTCAAGAGCAAATGAGTTTACAGCGTTGTCACGTCTTGAACCTTGCCTGCCTGATCTTATGCGGCGGATATCATAAGTATATTCATTTGAGTAAGTAAGACTTAATTTCTCTGTAAGTAGACGCCTTATTAGAAGAGTTGAACGTAAATCAATGTCCTGCATATCAAGAGTTTGAGTTCTAAAATAATAAGCTGGCTGATAATTAAATACGTAGTTAATGGTCCAATCTTTTATATCCATCGCTAACCTGTAGCGAAGTGAATGTCGGACTGTTTCCACAGTTTTAGATAGTGGCTCACCTGGTGGTTGAATGTCATTATCACTACTCACCCATTCGTATAATGGGATATAGCTAATATCCATCTTCTTAATAATTTCTCCGTTTCGAATGAAGGCATATTTTAACCCAAACAGACCAAGACGAATCTGGTCTTTGATATTATAAATACCATTAATTCGCTCACGCCTATAACCAGTGATCGCAAAATATGTCCAATTTCCGTAGAAGCGATTAAAATCATACACAAGATTGGAGGTGTAAGTGATCATTTCTTGTTGAGAATGATCGAAATCATTTCGACCTTGACTGTGGTAGATAGAAGAATCATGACCAAATTCATGTTTTTCAGAAATGGCCGATGTTGTTCCAATTCTATAACCGGCATTGATCGTTCTTTGCTGGTTTATGGTGGTGATGGAAATAGGATTGGCAAAAAGGGATAGATTAAATAATGGTTCCCGAGGAGTGGTCTTTTGTTTGATCTTTTTGATCATGTCTTGTAGTTCATAAGGCCATTTTTCTACTGCTTGTTGATTCTTGATTTTAATCTTCACTGTCTTCCAGTAAATTTTTCCGTCTTTAACTTCATGCTTTTTAGTCAAGATATTGAAATCGTCTGATTTTACCGTCAGATATTCTTTATTTTGATATTTAGTTTCATCTTTGGTGCGATAAAAAAATTTGGGAATTTTGGATTTTGAATCCAAATGAATGGCATGGCCTGCAATTTGATAAAGCAGTAAGGTAAAACAAAAAAATAATTTTATCATTGTACCAATGATAAATAATTAAAATCTCATATGTAAAGGACTAACAGGCTATGGCGCGTTTGGGTGAACAAGTGTTGTTAAGCCATCGTTAGCGGAGATAATTCCATGATCGATGGTAGATAGAGATGTATTTACAGTAATAGAATTATCCAAGTTAACATCTCCAGCAAAGTAGCCATTAAGTGTCGTACCATCAGGAGCAGCAGTAAAAATGGCATTCACTTGACTGTTAATAGCAGCAAGGTCACTTGAGTCAATTAAATTATCGTTGTTGACATCACCAGCTGCTAAACACTGAATGCCACCCGAGCTTGAGGCATTACCCGTAAGAACTGTTTGTGGATCGGTAAAATCGACATCAAATACTAAAGGATCAATTTCGCTATAATTTTGTATTGAAAGTGAGACGGCATTTTGTGTGCCAATAGCAAGGTGATTTCTGTGTTTGATATTGATATAGTAGTTACCAGGGACAAGATTAGCAAAGTATAGACTTTGAGTTGCTGTAGAGGAATTAAGAGATCCATCTTCATGCAAAAGTGCTGATTGACCATCGACTTTTAAATAAGAACCAAATTCAATTTTATAAATTTCAACAAGTACCCAGTCCACCCAGGGTGAAGCGTAAGTAGCAGGACTTAGAGCTATGTCCTCAATACTATAATGAAGCCAAGGATTTGCTAGTGTATAAGGAGTTACAAATGGGAGAGTGTTGTTATTTTTGAGAGCTGTGGACATAGGAAAGGTACCAGCTCCTTCAAGACAAACCTTGGCATTTAAATAAACCCCAGGATACTCATTCCCCGCAGGTGTAATGTTCTTGTCGTAAGAGACTTTGCATCCTAATAAACCAGAAAATGTGAATATTAAAGTTAGGGCGAGATTCATCTTCATATTTAAAATGATCGGAAAAATGAGATATTTTCTTTAAAGAAAATCGAATATGCCCAGATTAATAGGCTAAAGGCATTTTTTGATTTCTAAAGTTAACCTTCTAAGTCGGGTATTGTCCTTCGACCAGGAAACTTATACGTAAAGCACAATTTTCTTCCATACAAACTCTTAAAATTCACTTATAATTGACAACGAACGTTTTTATAAGGTTATCAATGATTTATCAACGTACCCTGGCCAAAGAAGTTAAAGTCACTGGAATCGGTCTCCATTCTGGTAAAAAAGTGACCATGAATCTTATTCCACAAGACTCGGACTTTGGTATTAAATTTATTCGAACCGATATTTCAAATTCTAAAGCTATGAAAGCTAATGCATTGACTGTAGGAACGACAGAAAATGCAACAACTTTAGGTTCTGGCATTGAAGCCATTCATACGGTTGAGCATTTACTAGGAACGCTCTATGGCCTCGGAATTAATAACGTTCTAATCGAAATTGATGGTCCGGAAGTACCAATTATGGACGGCTCCGGTGCTTCATTCATTTTTTTATTTAAAGAAACTGGCATCAAGAACCTTAATAGATCTAAAAAATTCTTAGTCATTTTGGATACAGTTCGTGTGGAAAAAGATGGAAAATGGGCCCAATTTGAACCTCATTCAAATCTAGCAATCGACTCAACCATTGTTTTTGCTCACCCAGCGATCAAGACCCAAAGATTTGGTTTTGAATTTTCATGCGAAAACTTTATTCATGACATCGCCCGTGCGAGAACATTTGGTTTTGCCCGCGACGTAGATATGCTTAAGCGCAAAGGTCTTATTAAGGGTGGCTCCTTGGACAATGCGATTGTGCTTGATGACTACAAAGTTATGAACACTGAAGGCCTGCGTTTTGATAATGAATTTGTTCGTCACAAAATCCTGGATACTATTGGAGACGTAAGTCTTCTTGGTTATGAAATTGCTGGGAAAATCACCACTTATAAATCAGGTCATAATCTTCACAATTTATTGTGCCGCAAGCTTTTGGAAACTCCATCAGCTTATGAAATCGTAGCTGCTTCTGCACTTAAAGCTGAAGTGCACGAGGCGCATAAATTACCGCAATTTATCACCGTTTCTCACTAGATTTTTTCCCAATTCTCATCCTTTCAGTTAGGATATTAGGACTACCAAGGAGGGGGGAAATGCGTCTATTTATTGGACTCATGCTTTTATCATTTAATATATTGGCAGCAGATTGGTCTGAACTTGAGCTGGATCAAAAATATAAACTCACTCAATCATTTCAGTTACCCCAACTAGAGCGCAGTCGTTCATTGGTTGATGTGATGGAGAATGAGGAGTTAATTTTAAAAGAAATTATAGGTCTGGAAATTGGTGTGGTTCTATTCCAGTTCGATTACCAAAATTGTCCAGGCCAAAGCCTCAGGACAGACATGGAAATCATTGCTGTTAAGAACACTTCTCCCGTGGTAGAAGTGGGCGCTCAAATTGAGAAATGTATCTTAGAAATATTCATTGAAAATAAAGACTTAATGACTACGAGTTTTTTTAAATAAGAGGATCTATGCGACTGTCCCAAGGTTACTGGCAAACTTTAAAAGAAACACCTTCTGATGCGGATATTGTATCTCAACAACTTATGATGAGAGCAGGCTTGATGTATAAAACCGGAGCTGGTCTCTATACATATTTGCCAATGGCCTTCAAATCCTTGAAGAAAATTGAAAAAATTATTCGTGAAGAACTAGATAAAATTAACTGCTTTGAAATTCAGATGCCAGTGATGACCCCAGCAGAACTATGGCACGAAACTGGTCGTTGGGATGCTATGGGTGGCCAAATGTTGAAAGTAAAAGATCGCGCAGAACGCGAGATTTGCTTTTCTCCCACCAATGAAGAAACAGTTACAGATCTTTTCCGTCGTACCGTCAATTCCTATAAACAACTCCCAGTTTGTCTTTATCAGATTAACACAAAATTCCGCGATGAAATTCGTCCTCGTTTCGGTTTAATGCGTGCACGGGAATTCACCATGAAAGATGGTTACTCATTCCACATGGATAAGGTATCACTGGATAAGTTTTACGATGAGATTTACATCGCTTATGAGAACATTTTTAAACGTCTAGGATTAGAATTCATCATCGTTGAAGCTGATGGTGGGGCTATGACCGGTGGTGGAGCTAAAACTCATGAATTCCAGGTCGTGGCCGACAATGGGGAAGATTACGTCGTCACTGTACCTAAAACTGGATTTGCTGCCAATATTGAGAAGGCAATGACTGTTCGTAGGAACATTCCACTTACTCCGGCGGGAGAGTTAATTAAATTTGCGACGCCTAATCAAAAAACTTGTGAAGAAGTCTGTGCCGCTCACGGACTGCCAATCACTCAAAGTTTAAAATCTTTGGTTATGCACACTGTGATAAACGGGAAAGATCAATTTTTCATGGTGATGATGTTAGGTGATGATACTCTCAATGAAGTGAAATTTAAAAACAAAGTAAATGCAGAATATATCCGTCCTGCCCAACATGTTGAATTGGAAAAGCTTGGTCTCGTGAAAGGTTTCATGGGTCCAACTACTACGGCAGAAGGTTTTAAAATTATTTTTGATGAAGCTATCGACATGAGTTCTTCATATATAGTGGGGGCCAATGAGCCAGATCATCACTTAAAAGGATTTGTTCCAAGCCGAGATACTAAACCTAAAAATTTCCGTGCGGATATGCGACTTGCTAAAGAAGGTGACTTCATTGGTGACAATCAGATCGTGCTTAAAAAAGGCATTGAAGTCGGACACATCTTCCAGCTGGGTGATAAATATACCAAGTCGATGAAAGTGACCGTATTGAATGACCAAGGGAAGGCCGTGACTCCAATAATGGGTTGTTATGGAATTGGCGTAACGCGTGTTCTAGCTTCGGCAATTGAGCAGAGTAATGATAAAGATGGGATTATTTTTCCAGCATCAATTTCACCCTACGATTTGTATTTAGGTTACATTGGGAAAACTCCCGAGACTAAGGAAGTAGCGGAAGGACTTTATTCGGAATTTAAAAAAGCTGGATTGGAGGTGCTGTTTGATGATCGTCAACTTGGACCTGGTATGATGTTCAAAGACGCCGATTTGATTGGACTCCCAGTTAGGGTGATTTTAGGTGAGAGAGATTTTGTCGCTACTGGTGAAATCGAAATTAAAGTTCGTAAAACTGGTGAAACGCTAAAAGTGAAAAAAGATGAACTTCTTAATACAGTGAAAAAGAAACTCGAAGAGCTTAGCAAATGGAACTAGATTTTGAAATTATTTTTGGTTTGCATAGTATTGCAGCCGCATTAAAAAATCCTACCAGAATACATCAGCGTATTGTTGCAACTGACGAAGGCTTGATGGAGCTTCAGCGCAAACATAATATCAATGCTAAAAATCTTGGAATTAAAATTGAACTTTTCTCGAGCCATTCGGTTCAGGAAGAAGCCAAGATGTTATGTGCTGAAATGGATGTGGAATTCTTCCGAGTTCCCTCCCAAATATTTTTACAGACTTCTCCCTTGCAAACTTATGAATTAAAGGAATTTTTAACTCGTCCAAATTCCAGACTTTTAGCCTTGGACCAGATTACAGATGTCCATAATGGGGCTGCGATATTAAGATCTGCCTGTTTTTATGGGATTAATGGCGTATTGATTCCATCCTCTAAATCATTTGGTTTAACGCCTTCATTTTATCGAATTGCTTCTGGAGCTACTGAGTATGTGAATCTAATTCGTGTAAATTCCTTAAGCCGAGCCGTTGGTCAGTTAAATGAGGCCGGATACCTAACTGTAGGCCTGTCTGAGCATTCTTCAGAAAATTTAACCCAGCCGGAGCTTAGAACTGCTCAAAAAATATGTTTGCTGCTAGGAGCCGAAGAAACTGGCCTTTCCAATGCAGTTGCAAGATTAGTTCAAAAAAATCTCAGTCTTCCCTCTCAGGGAGAGATTAAGTCGCTCAATGTCGCATCTGCTGCCGCTATAGCCATGGAAAAATGTTTTGGATTGTGACTTGAAAAAGCTTGATTTCCAAGGCCTCTAACATTATAAATTTCAGACTCATCGATTAAGTTGATGTTATGGGCTGCTCTAGCTCAGTTGGTAGAGCAACGGTTTTGTAAACCGTAGGTCGCAGGTTCGACTCCTGTGAGCAGCTCCATTTTTTCAATGGTAATCCCTCGGGATTACGTTTATGAGTAAAGTATCATGGC
>CAMASK010000016.1 GCA_945860895.1 Bacteriovorax stolpii | reverse complement strand
AATAACATCCCGCAAATGATGGGAGCCATCACGCAAATAGGCCTGCACGACAATTCCAGTTTGCGCAAATTCTTTAAGTTCAGGAGTCTCAAGTAAAACCTTGCCATAGATTTTAAGCACCAGATCCCGATAATGATAGTGTTCGGCATCTATATTGATAAATACTTCTTCGCGGGCAGCTTCTTGAAGTATTCTGCGAAGCCGAGGCGCAACCTTACTGTAAGTGGACTCAAAAGCTTGGGGTTTAAAGTCGTGACTAAGGGCACTGACTTTAATCGAAACGTGAGCATTTAAAATTGCGGCCGAGTTGACTTCACCTTTGGGAATGTGTTGCTTCATTCCGTGAATCAATTGTAGCACTTTTTCAAAATACTCTTCAGCTTCTTTAGAGCTCACCACTAATTCACCCAACTGATCCAGTGTGGCCTCTCGTCTTGAATGGCGTAAATCGCGAAGAGTTTTATGTGAAGTAGAAATACTTTCACCGGCAATAAATCTTTTGGCCATCTTCCTCACGAGATAACGAACAATACTCGCCAGAATTGGAGCTGCAAGAAAAGAAGCCACAAATCCACCAAAAGTGAAAAACACTGACAAATATAAGGGCAAAGGACGAGATCCGCGTTTTTTATTTTGACTCAATTGATCCGAATCAATTTTTAAACGTCTTAAACTTTCTAATAAATTACGCTTAACCTCTTCACCTGACTTATCGTGATCAAGGGATGGCAATAATGCCAAAAACTTCAAAAGATGCACACGAATTAAATCGTATTGGGCCGTGAGACCAAGTCCATAATCGGAAAACTTTTCAAATAAACTTGAGCGGTACTCACCGACTTTTTTAACTAATTGCTTAAGAATGAGAGCCGCTTCATTATCCACCGCCTTCCATTCGTCTTTTTTCCAGAACTGAGGTAGATGATTATTAAAAGTCACCCATTCAATCTCGGAAGGAAAATAACTTGAGGAGAGAGTTGATATTTTCTCAATATGCTCTTTTAACATAAAGAAATGCTTATCCACTTCTTCATCGTTTAAAACCGGCGCGACATCATGAAGCTTTAAAAGCGCAAGCTCGCGGGACAAACGGCGAGTTCCAATAAAGAGAGCTTTTTCATCAGGTCTAACGGCACAAAGAAAAGGATATTCATGGAGCACGACTTCTCGACGAAACCCTTTTGAAAGGTTTTGCAGCTCACAAAAATCGATCATTTGTTTTATATTCTGATGAAGCTCGTCCTGGTGAAAAAGAAAAGTCTCAAATTCCTCATAAAACGAAACCATCCAATCATTGGAAACAATTTTTCTTACTACTGGCACACCCACGGTTTCAGGCATTAAACTCAACGGATTTGTCACAATTATCCTCCAACATTTGAATGATAAATTTTGAACCCAAAATTGACTAAGGTAAAGAATGAAGACTAAAATAATTGCATGACACGATTTGCTCTTCTTTTTGGCCTTTTACTCACTTCTTCCCTTTGGGGAGCGGGCTATACCTTGGCCGACCTGGAAGTTCTGACTCAGGAAGGAAATTTCGACGAATTTTTCTCTCATGCTCTGGATGTTCGCCCCTCTGAGAGGCAAGAAGCCTGGAAAGGCATGGTTTCCAAGATGTCCGATGGATATGCCCGCCACATCTTGGCCAAAAATGAATTAACCCGAGAGCATTTTAAGAGAATTGAAAATATTTACACTTGGCCAACCCTTGCTTCTGATGATGTTTTTAAGGCCCACCGTCAAGAAATTGGCCTAAAATATCTCAAAACTTGTTTAAAAAAGACTGATCCATGTTGGAATGATTTCAAAACTTTTTGGGAAGCGGATAAAAACAATCCCGACACCGCATTTAAACTCGCCGAATTGAGTCTGGAGCTTCCCGATAAACCCATCAGTACATGGGTATTTCTTGATGTGGCCTTGAAGAGCTCATTAAGTGAATTTTATTGTAAAAAAGAATTTGTCCTTGAATCAGTCTGGGGAAAACTTGAAATTGATTATATCCGCTTAGGCACCAGTGGTGATTTTCTGAAAAAAATTGATGAGACGGTTCATCCTGAATGTTTGATTCCGCTCAATCAAATGGCCTTCAAGAAATTAAACAAACCCGAGAAACTCTCTGACCGTGAAGTGGCCTACCAAATGCTTGCGGCCCAGGGGAAAATCAACTCTGGACTGACAGACTTTTTCTACACTGTTTATCTTTTAGAAAATCCATCAAAGGGTGAGCTCTTCAACTATGCCTGGAATCGACTGACTGAACTTTCAAGATCCGTTGATCGCCGTGAAGAAGTTCTCAAGAAAATAAAAACTCTCGATCCATTGCCGGATGAACTTTTTGCTTCATTGGACGAGGCAAAAAAAACGGCCATCCTCAATCATTTTAAAAATAAATTTCCTGAGTACCTGTATTTCTACGCGGACCAATGCCTCATGTATTACGGAGGAAAAACCGCATTTCCAGATGGTAATCCCACCATGAAATGCCAAAATCTCATGGAGCAAGACACTGCTAGGACTCTCGTGGGTGAAGATAAAGTTCAGCGATTTTTGAAGGCGATATCCATTTAAAAAAATCTTTCCTCCTTTATCAGGGAAGCCAAAGTTACTTATGGGCTCAAACCGGTCATAAAGCTCTTTAAGAAGATGGGCTTTACTGAAGAAGGTCGCTGAAAAAAGCGGGTCAAAATTTCTGATGATTATTATTTCGATGATATATTAATGGGCCTTTGGGTAGGCCCTTAATTAATTTATTGTGAAACGGCCTTAGAACTACGTCCCGGATTAAAAATCTTATCTATATCCTCTGGAGTGCTTGTTTTTCTTCTTTGATAATTAGGAGAAGGAGGAGGATTGTTTTGTATTTTCTTAGTGGGTACATCAGCAGAAATCTCTTTGCCTGGTCTGTTCTCAAGTAGTCTTTTCTTCGCGCATTCCTCTTTTTTTTCATAACCGTCTCTACATTTAGGTAGGAACTTCTCGCAGGACTCTTTGACTCCCATGCTTAGATAATCAAGAGAAGAAACGGCGTTAATGGAATCCTTAGTTGCGTTGCAATCTAGCGCTCCACCGTATAAATGAGATGCTTGCTCCTTTCTTAAGTCGCAAATGTCTTTTTCATTCATATCCTTTCCGGCATCTGGATCGAGTCCGGCAAAAATAACAGAAGAGATTTTCTTTTTAGTCTCTAATTCCTTTAGTGCAATTTTTTTTGAAACTTTCAATTGCGCGAACTTGTCCTCTAGCATTTTCAAGTTCTCTGGAGAAATCTTTGAACAAAGCTCGCTCGCAGGAACATTTTTATTGAGCATACTATTAATACGCAGTTCGGTGCCGTCTTCATCTTTAATGACTGATGAAGCTAAGTCTGCAATGGAGGATTTGATTTTAATGGAAAGCTGAAGCCCAATTTACTGATCTATGCATTTTTCAGCATTACCCGCCAAAAAGAAGGCCACCCTTTCGGCTGGCCTCACTTAAAAATATCTTAAGAGAAATTATTTAAGGTGGTTAGAAACAAGTTTAGTCATTTCGAACATAGTAACTTGTTTTTTGCCGCCGAAAACAGCTTTCAATTTATCATCAGCATTGATTGCGCGACGGTTTTTAGCATCTTGAAGGTTGTTCTTCTTGATGTAGGCCCAAACTTTCTTCATCACTTCTGTACGTGGAATTGGAGCTGATCCAACGACTTCAGCAAGTTCTTTAGAAGGGTTAAGCGGCTTCATGAAAGCAGCATTTGGCTTACGAGCTGTCTTCATTTTTGGAGTAGTAGCTTTTGGAGCTGCAGTTTTAGTAGCTACTGTTTTAGCAGTAGCAGTTTTAGCAGTAGCTTTTTTAGGAGCTGCAGTTTTAGCAGTAGCTTTTTTAGGAGCTGCAGTTTTAGCAGTAGCTTTCTTAGCTGTAGCTTTTTTAGGAGCTGCAGTTTTAGCAGTAGCTTTCTTAGCAGTTGTTGTTTTCTTAGCTGTAGTTTTCGCAGCAGCCTTTTTTGTCGTCTTCTGGGCCATAAAATTTCCTCCGTCTAAATTTGGAACTTAAGTTCCGTATGGTTGATCGAATCAAATAAAAATTATAACACTTTCATCCACTCAATAATGTTCTGGTTGTTTCCGAAAATGTTGCCGGTTCTCTTGTAACCGTGACTCTCATTGAGAGCAATCATTCGAAAATTATCAACAGGACAATAATTTATTACTTTCTTTACATGCGCTTTGGTGGCTTCACCTTCATAAAAATTTTTAATTATGTGTGAGAAGCCATTGCCTTGAAATGCCATCTTAATTGGAGTGTTCTTGGTATAGAGAGTATCTCCATCCTTCTTCATCAAAACAGCCGCAACGATCTCATCTTCCGTAATGACAGAATAGAGCTTCCAGCCGGTCTTAACTTCTTTTTTAATGTTATCCAATGACCAGGAAAAATCCTGTGTGTCAGTAAAGGCTTGAACGTCAAACTTGGAAAGATTAACCACTTCATCTTCTTTCTTCGCTTCTTTAAAAACTAGGGGTGATGTATCTTCCATTTGTTTTTTAATCTCTTAAAAATAATTGTCAATTTCAGTCAGGGCTATTGTATCGATAACATTTTCAATAAATCAAACTTATTTTTCACTCTGCCAAATTTAGGCTTCCGGAATAAAGTTCAAATTTTCTTCCTGAAAGGCCTGTACGCCCAAAACATGAAGTTCTTCAAAGAGGGCCCTGTCTTGATCTGAGTGATAAGGGGCCTGCACATAGACGGTTAAGTCCTCTACATCAATTAGCTCAGGCAAAGCCGCATTCTTATAGAGATCCTGAATTTCAAAGGAGTTTAAAAAAGCCTTTAATTCTTTAATCTTGTCGATCAGTTTGAGTTGGTTAAATGGACCTTTGTGAGAAGAGAAATGATACTCCTGTGGAGCCTGGTTCTGGGGCATCAGCCTTAACCAGTTAAAGAGTTTTTTAAACTTTTGTTCTTCATCGGGGTTTAAGTCTTCCAGAGCTTGCTGAGAATTTTTATCCCGCAAAAAAGCCTCACATTCACGCAAAGTTAAATTTTCAGCAAAGTTAATGGGTCGACCTTTCATCAGTGCTGCTACCGCTTCTAATAGAACTTTTTCATAATCCAAGAGATTTCCAGAAAACGACAATTTTTTGACGTTTTGCTGTTCACGCTCAAGATTGACCCATAAATTGAAGTCGCTGCCGGTATATTTTTTCATCTGAGGCAAAATACTTTGCTCAATGGCCTGTGGGGCTTGTAGTAGTTTTTTTGCTCTTTCTGACTTTATTACAACCACACTACCTCCTAGAAATAAAAACAATTAAAGGCTAAGATAACAAGATGAAGCTTCCACCTCAACTCGTCAATTCCCAAGACTGGACTCTTGTTGGCCCCATGGGGCCCATGGTTCCAGAAGTTCTTCTATCTCATTCTGTTCTGGGTGTCGACGGGGGGGCGCGTTTTTGTTCTCACATGGATGTCTGGGTGGGTGACGGAGATTCTCATTTAGAGCAAATTAACAGTGATTACAAATATCAATTTTCTCCTATTAAATCTGCCTCTGATATGGCGCTCGCACTTGATCTTCTCTCTTCAAAACTTCCCATGAATATCCATTTTTGGGGTTTTTTAGGAGGTAGAAAGGATCATGAATTAATTAATTTAGGTGAGGCTTGCCTTTTTTTGGAAAAAAATCCTTCTAGTAAAATCTATTTTTATAACGAAAACGCAAAAATAATTTTCAGTCTTAGTGGTAGCGGTAGTTGGAAATTCAACCATCAGGGCACTTTTTCTTTGGTCTGCCTGAAGAAGATCAAATTTAAATTGGCCGGTCTTTGTGATTATCAAGTGGAAGATGAGACTGAGCTGAGTCCACTTTCGAGCCTTGGTTTATCCAATGTTGCCCACGGTGATTTCTTTGTAACCTCTAATGGTCCATTTATAATCATATTTCCGGAGATTAAATGATGCGGGCAGGCTATTTGGATAATTTAAGGGGCATTGCCGTGATTATGATGATCATCTTTCACGCCTCCTACGATATGCGGATGCTTGGAATGGTTCAATGGGATTTTTCACAAGGATTTTGGTGGGTTTGGCCCAGAGTCATTGCTTTTACTTTCCTCTTTTGTGTGGGACTTTCATTGAACTACACCCATGTCCCTAAAATTAATTGGCAGAGTTTAAAAAAGCGCACATTTCAAATAGGTGGTGGGGCCTTGATTATTTCTCTGGGGTCTTATTATTTTGCTCCGAACCAATGGGTTTATTTTGGAACTCTTCATTGCATTTTGGCCGGATCTTTTTTTGGGGCACTGGTAGTGAATAAACGCCCCATGGCCTGGAGCTTAATGTTTCTTATTATTTTTTTCCAATACGCTGCTGGATACGACATCAAGTGGCTTTCATCTTTGCTTCAACGTCCATCCTTGGACTTTATTCCCATATATCCATGGTTTTGGGCGGTTTTGTTAGGAATTGTGATTGGACCATATCTGTCAAAAAGCCATCAACTTACTGAGATGAGATCACCACCTTTTTTACGAGTTTTGGCGACCCACTCACTCAAGATTTATTTACTTCATCAGCCCATTATTTTTGGAACTCTCTGGATAATAAACGCTCTCAATTCATAGACTTTTTACAGGCCTCATGAGAAATTGAAGCCCTACTTATGGACAAGCTAAAAGCCTATTATCGAAAGACAGAATTGTTTTTTGGTAACCTCAAATTTGCCGTTGTAATCATCACACTCTTTGCAATATGTCTGGGATATGGAACCTTCATGGAGTCTTATCACGGTACTGAATATGCAAATCGCTTAATTTATAAGTCGTTTTTTTTCATGGCGATTCAATTCTGTATGTTTCTTTCAATTTTATTCGCCACCTTGATCCGACTTCCGCCACGCAAACATCTCTATGGCTTTTATGTCATACATGCGGGCCTTATAACCTTATTTCTTGGCTCTTTCATAACCTATACTTCAGGCATTGATGGCACTATTACTCTTGCTCCCAATTTAGCAGGCCGCCAAATTCAGTTAACTAATGATGAATTTAGAATTGAATTTCCAACTAAAGGCAAAGAAGTAACTGTAGAGCTACCTTTTGTTTCCGGACCCAAAGATTTAAAGATGGATTATGAAGGGATTAAATTAAAAACATTTCTCCCTTTCGCTAAAGATGAATTGAACTGGCTACCCATGAAAATTAAGAATGAGTCTCAAAGCTCATCGCGCTACCGGATCTATAACGATAACTTTGGCGAATTTATCACTCTTAGTCTTCATCCCCTTTCGGATTTTAATAACACTATTACGATGGGACCATTAAATGTCCACTATATGCCCACGAGTCTGGCAAATTGTTTTATGGCCAACACCCCCGATGGTCTGATCATCTGGAATGGAGAAACCTCCCAATGTATTTCACCTGTCGTCTCAGAGATCAAAAGAAGAAAACATCAAAGTGGCAAAACCATCGCTGAAGTCAATTTCAATGGAACTTTAGTGGCTTTTTTGCCAGAGATGTCACCACTTCCTCTGAATTCCCAGATGGAATTAAATGAAAATTCTCCTTTTAGAATTTTTAGTAAAAAGCTTTTCGAAAAAGCTCCTCATCTCTTCTTATTTGGTAAGTTTGTGGCCTTCTACAATAAAGATTCCAAAAGCTGGGAAGGAAGTGCCGTTGAAATAAACAATGAAGTGATTCTTCCCTGGATGGGATTTAAGGCTCGTCTTATTGAACATAAAACAGATGCCTATGCTACTATGACGCCCGTTTTTGTTAAACCCATTCAAGAAAATGGTCAGCTCATTGCTGGTGATATGAAGGCCCTCAAAATAGAAATAGATGATCAGGATTTTTGGGTCAGATCAACTGAGCCTGTGGCGTATAATCAAAACAATGAGCGCATACGAATGGAAATCGGTAAAAAAGTTTTGACTCTTCCTTATGAATTAATCCTTGATCAATTTAAGATGGACACAGATCCAGGGACAACTAATCCAGCAAGTTTTGAAAGTTATGTGACATTATTTAAGGGTAATAAAGGCAGTGAAAAGCATCACATCTTTATGAATAATCCCCTTAAATATGATAATTTTACTTTTTATCAAGCCTCATACTTTCAAACTCAGCAAGGTCCTTATGGAAGTGTATTGAGCGTGAACTTTGATCCTGGAAGATTTTGGAAATACCTTGGGGCACTCTTGCTCGTATTAGGCTCCATCTGGCACTACTATCTCAGACGTAAACATTTAGCAAAACCGGGGGCCCAAAATGGGTAAGCTTCTTTCGCTTTTTATTTTACTCTTCTCTTTTAATACTTTTGCACAGTTTAATTTTTGCACAAAAGATCTTGAAACATTTCCAACAAGATCCGGCGGGAGGGAAAAACCTCTTTATGTGGTAGCGACTGAAACCTTGCGATTCATAACTGGTGAAACCAAAATCGAAGATCTTTCGGCCACCGAAGCATTTTGCAAATTATCACTCAAGGCTTTTGGTATGCCACTTGAGCTACCTGTTATGGTGAGAGTGGATCATATCGACGTAAAAAAAATTCTTGGAATGAATGAAAATGACCACTCCGTAGATATTAATATCGTAATTGCTAAAATTGCGTTGATAGACACTGAGCTCGCGCAACAAAAAGAAAACAACAGTTACAAAAAAGAACTGACCAAAGTGAAGCAGCGTCATGATGCTTACATTGCAATTACAAGTGCCCGTCTATGGACTATCCCTCAAGTTAATGTAGGTAAAATTGAATTTGTTTCATTGGGAGAATTTCTCACAGAAACACGTGTTGCAGAGGCAAGGACTAAAAGTGCCTTACCGGTCAATTACTTATTTGAGCAGGCCAAAAAAGACTACCTCAAATTAAATGGTGACTCCTATTTACTGGAGTTAACCTATTTCAAATATAATCTTTTTTTATGGGCCATGTTGATCTCCATTCTGGCGATTTTTAGCTTTGTTGGCCTGAAGAATAAAGCACCCGCCTCAGTTCTTACCCTGATCACTATTGGGTTACAGATTGCTGCCATGACCATGCGAATTTTAATTTCTGGCCGAGCACCCGTTACTAATATGTATGAGACAGTTATGTTCTCTGGATTTGGTGCCCTTGTTATCAGTTGTATTATTACTATTTATAGAAAAGAGATCGCTTTTGTTATAGCAGGCCTTGGTTACAATATTTTATGCCTCATGATGATGAAATTTGCCAATGGCATGCTTGAGCCAGGGATTTCCCCCTTAGTCCCTGTCCTACGGGATAATTTTTGGCTATCCACTCACGTAACTACTGTTATTTTGTCATATGCCGCTCTCGCACTTTCCTGGCTTATTGCCAATGGTCTGTTAATCAGGGACCGATTTTTTAGTGTCAGCTCCTCAGAGTATCGCTATGGAGTGGATCTCATTTATACTTGCATCAAATTTGGAGTGGTTCTTCTTTCAACTGGCGTAATTCTTGGTGGAGTTTGGGCCGATTATTCTTGGGGTAGATTCTGGGGTTGGGATCCAAAAGAAACCTGGTCACTCATTGTTTTATTAGTTTATTTGGCGATCCTTCATGGCAAATCCACTTCATGGATTCCACCACACCGCTTTGTTCCGCTAGTTGCAGGGGCGTTCATGAGTGTGATGATGGCGTGGTTTGGAGTAAATTATATTTTGGCATCAGGCCTTCATTCATATGGCTTCTCTGAAGGTGGAGCACTCTTTTTGGGAAGCTTCTTCATCATTCAAATCACTCTTATTATCTTGGGAACTTTAGGCAAAAAGAAGCTGGCTTGATAAAAGAGCTTGATGTTTTCATCAATGAGCCCTTTGATGCTGGTTTAATTAAACCCCTCTACGCTAAGCTGGAGGATTTAAAACTATCTCATCCCAGAGCGAAATTTCCCTTTAATGAAGTTGAATGGACAGACGAATTTACCAGTGATCCGGATAATACTTCATTAGTTTTCATGCACCAGGGAAAGTTAATTGGCCATATTGCGATTATACCAAGTGGCCGTGACCTATATCTGTGCTACGTGATTTTAACCAAAGAATACCGCGGGCAGGGTTGGTCAGATAAAATGCTTCTTGAGACTGAAGAATTCTGCCGACTCAATTATTCTAATGTGCAGGTATTTTTAAATGTGGATAAGAAAAACGTCAAGGCCCAAAATCTTTACACACGGATGGGTTATTCTTTATGTGGCGAAGAAGGCAACAAATTTAAAATGAAAAAATATCTGTAATTTTCACTCGCAGATTGCTTTGATGGAATATTTTCTGCCTAGAAGCCCCAGTAAAACTTTTCCACCAGAAATTTGATTTCCCTTGGCCTCTTTCAAAGAAGTCACAACTTTAAGCGAATGAGTGTTTCGACTTGGCTTAGAAATTTCAATCACAAGATCCAGATCATCACCATTTTGGATCGATGACTCTGCGATATCAAATTTCAGAGTTTCTTTTTCTTCAAAAAAATCAGTTGAAGTTGTCATATTGATGCTTCCGGAACCATTAGGTCCAACAGTAATGGACCCAATTTCTTTATAGGTGAAGTGATAGTGATACTTAAATTTAACTTTAAATGAAGCAGGAGTATTTCGTGAGAGCTTAAGCACCACTCTCTTTACGCTCTTGCCATGAGTTTCATAGACATCATCAAGTGTGATGATGTCAGAATCAACATTAATCACTTTCTGAGCAAATGAGCTAATTGAAAATACAATCATTAGTATTACAAAAAAAGCTTTCACAAAAGAATCCTTATTTAAAGAGTTACCCATTAACTAGCAAAGTCTTTGCCAACAAAGGATCAATTCTGAGGGCTCAGAACCGTAAAAAAGGAACGGCCGTCTAGAAATTAGACATTTTATTGAAATTTATTGAACTTAAATAAGGGTGGCTTTGTGAGAGGCCACCCAATTAGGTGGCCTGTTTAAATCATAAAAAGCTTTAGCAATTATTCAACAATATAAAGGTTTGTTCTCTGTGAATAGATCGAATTAATCATGGCAATGTCATCAGTTGATTCAAAATAACCAATCAAGGCCCCTTCAGCTCTTACTTGCTGAACGTACAAAGACTGCATGAACATCTGGGCAGATGACTTCAACTGGTCAGGAATTTTTAAGAATCCAAGCACTACCCCACCTATATTTAAAAGAGCACGCATTTGCTTAACTTGCTTAGGCTTGGCATGGTTAAAGGCAAGGGCCGGCTTCAAAGAGAACATGTGCGCTTTGTGGTGAAGGTGATAAATCTTGCGAGAATCTTCGTGAGTAACCTCTGCAAACCCGTAGTTTAACTTTTTTACTTGTGTGAAAGTCATAATTGAAAGACCATCAATCCAATTTTGAGTTGTCGCATTTCCTGCCCGAACCATCATATAGAAATTATTCATTCCATAAGATGCCCATGTAGCATTGGCACGGTTTGATTCCATAATGTTAGTCGCTTCAATACGGTATTCATAAATAGAAGAAGCAGCTCGATCGACTTCTAATTTAGTCATTCCAAGTTTTCCTTCTCTCACGTTCTCAAAATAGTGAAGAAGCATGCTGTGAGCAAAGTGACGCTGCTCAAGCATCATGTCATGAACACGAACGATCACGAATGAAGCGATGTTAAGTATTGGGATGTTAGAGAAACGTTTTTGCGCTTCCTGAAGTGCCCATGTAACAACTTTGTAAGTCACGGCCTTCCTATAGAAGAAGCGTGAATCTTCAAGGTTTGCAACTACTGTTGGGTCTAAAAATAATGCTGCCTCATTGAGACGGCGCTGAAATTCTGCCCAAAAATCTTGAACATCCAGCTCATTGAATGCAGCCTCGACATCAACGTTCTTGATGTTGAGAATTGCATCTTTAAACGCCTGAGCTTCCTGTTGACCTTCTTGTCCGAAAGCATAAGGATTGGTCCCCATATCCACGAGCATGTCATCAAGTTCAGCTTCACTCATAGCACGAAGCTTGTTTTGTTCGCCAATGATGTCATTCTTTAATTGCTCGATGAATGGTTTGATAGTGAAGAAACGCGTAGCACGCTTAAGTTTAATTACTGTGACCTTGCCCTCTTCATTTCTTACGAGATTAAAGCGGTCGTAGAACCCAGCAACAGATGCATCTTCGGCCAAAACACTTAAGCTCATGCACGTGAGCAAAAAGAAAAAAATTAAACGGGACATGAATCCTCCTAAAAAATAAAGATAAACCTTCCAAATTGGTTTTCTAATAAACAGTTAATGGTAGCTAAGTCATTGCTCATAAGGCTTCTGTTAATTTCTTACAGAAACAGACCACTTAAAAGCTTTTCTATCGGGAATTAATAAGGGATTCAACTTTGATGTGACGGGGATTATTTTCTCTGCGATACCAAGTCTTAAAACTTTTTATTTCATTTAAAGTATATGGATGAGTTTTTTTAAGCTCATTAAAAACAGTAGAAGACAACACCCCTCGGTTAAAAGAGGTATCATCAATAATATCTCTTCCCGTATGACCCCAATTGATTCCTATAACCTGACCCTTCTCATCGAATAAAGGGGCCCCGGAAGAGCCATTCAAGGTGGGAACATAATGATAAAATTCCCCACCCTCAATTCTTAGTCCCTGACCTCTGGATGCTTGTAGACCAAGCCCAGCGGCATTACCAATGTGCAGGAGTGACATGCGATTCCCGGGACTCACATGCCGGGCCAGGCGCAATGGTCTAACCTCTACTCCAAGAAATAGGTTATTTTCCATTTTCTTCATTTGCACTACACAGAAATCAAATCGAGAACTGCAGTAGCGAACTTTCTTGCATTCAACTTTTTCTTCTTTGTGATTCAAAAGGATGCTGAATTTTCCACATTCCCATTTTTTATCACCAAAAGAAACTCCCATAATGTGGCGATTGGTGAGAACAATATCACGGCCAACTAAAAAAGCAGTGCCTACACTATTTCCGCTTCCAGATCGGGCCCGAAAAATGGACTGACCCAGTAATTGCTCTTCTTCAAAATCTTCCTGATCCAATTCCAGGGAAAATCCTTCTGGATATATTTTCGAACCAGCTCTCTCACCTTGAGTGATTTCAATTACAGGACCAATGACATTAACTGAGCCCTCTTTATCGTTGTATACGAACCCTTTGAAGACATAATGAAGACCTGACAGGGACCTTGATGGAATAACATTCCAGGCACTAGCAAGGCCTCGAAAGCCCTCGCGGTCTCCACCAAGACCAAAAGAAAAGATTAGAAAGAAAAGACTAAAGCCGATCAGGCATGACCGTTTCATCAAGCTATTATATCACAAGAAGGTTAACTTTTATCATTTTTTAGCAGGTAAGCTTTACAGGAATGCCCCCCAAGCACTGCCCCTTATCCTATAATTCCACTCATGAAATTTACATTTTTATCCTTCCTCGTTTTATTAACACTGTCTGCGAAAGCCAATTTTCACTATCCTGAAGATCGCAATTATACCTCTCAAGACAAGGGCTATACCCAATATGGAGCTCCCTCTTTGCATAAGACAGGTAAATATGCCCTGACTTTTGATGATGGCCCTCATCCTGTTCATACTGAAAAAATCCTCAATCATCTGAATGCCGCCAAGGTAAAGGCGACCTTTTTTATCATCACATCCAATGTGACTGAAGCGACCTTCCCTTTGGTAAAAAGGATGCTGGACGAAGGCCACATTGTGGCAAGCCATGGGAGAAATCACGACAATTCCAACAACATCACCAAAGAAGTTTGGAAGGCCAGGGTTAAGCAATCTTTTATTGATCTTGCGACCTTGTATAAAAGGGCCGGACACAGTTTTGATAAATTTTATTACCGCTTTCCCTATGCTGCTTATGGAGAAAGAAAAGACCATCATCATTTAAATTCATTAAAAGAAATTTCCAACGAGCTAATGGGTGAGAACTGCATTCATTTTGCATTTTGGGATATTGATTCAGGTGATTGGATACCAGGTATGACTCCTTCAGAAATTGCGCAAAATTTTCGTGCCTCAAATGAAGGTGGGAATTTCATCACTTATAAAACAGTAAGAAATTCTGCTGGCAACTTAACTCAAATCAAAGTGGCAAAAATTATTAATGAACCAACCTCAGGGGGGGTCCTTCTTCAGCACGATATTCAACCAGGATCAATCGAGGGCATTAAAAAGATAATCGACTATACTATTGCCAATAATCTTGAAATCGTGCGGCTTGATGAAGTGGAAGAATTTAAGATCACAAAAAACTGCAGGATGATAGAATGAATTTTGCTCTCATTCTATTATTTATAAGTGCGCCCATTATGGCCGAAATCCTGGCCATCTATGGCAATGATGACCGTCAAGATGTCTACGCAGTAACTAATCCCCAATTTAAAGAAATGGCAAATTCTACTGCGGCTTTGATTAGTCAGGAAAAAATTAAATATAATGGAACAACCGCAACCATTAGCGAAAAAAGTCTGGCAGACATGTACAAGCTCTGCCCCTCTGAAAGATTTCGCAATCAGCCCATTGCCGCCACATGCTCAGGAACACTGATTGCTCCTGACATTATCATGACGGCCGCTCATTGTTATGATTTACCCAAACAGGCCTGCCGAGATTATAGGTGGGTCTTTGATTACAAGGTTTCAAAAGAGAGTCAGTCTAGCGTGACAGTGAATGCTCAAAATGTTTATGAATGTGAAAAAGTTATTTTTAATGAAATGAACGGCACCTATGACTATGCTCTCATCAAACTAAAGAAAACAGTCAATGATAGAACATTTGCTCCACTCTCCAAGGCCCAAATCAAAGTTAACGACCCCTTAGTGCTAATCGGACATCCGAGTGGTCTGCCGACTAAAATCGCTGCAGATGCCTTTGTTTTGCAAGTTGAACCAACAGTCTTTGTGAGTAATGTTGATGCTTTCTCAGTGAATTCCGGCTCAGGAGTATTTAATGCAAGTACTGGTGAAGTCATGGGTATTCTTGTCTCAGGTCGGATGGATTATGAGTCAAAAGGAAATTGCTCTACACTCAAAGTCTATGACATGAAAGAGGGTAATGAATCCGTGATGAGAGTTGATAAGATTCTTGAATTCTTGAGAAAAAAATAAAGTCAAGGCCAGGGACTTTTTGCTTAATTCTAAAAATCATCCAACAACTCAAAAGAGTTGTTGGATGAAGCTCAATCTTAAAAACATCAAGCCGTTTTTTGATCGTGCATTCTTTCATAAATTCCAATTAATTTTGCTTTACTGATAACTCTATTTTTTATGGCACTCATGAGTTCTTCATAACTAAGCCCAGGTTTTAATTTTAAATCAGAATCCAAAGCATAAAGTGTAAAAATATAATGATGCTTCCCATGACCCTTTGGGGGCATAGGTCCACCATAAGATTGTTTATCAAACGAATTCCTACCCTGGTCTAAGTTCTTAACCCCTTCACTAAAGGCCACCATTTTAGGTGAAATATTATAAACAACCCAATGAATAAAAGTTCCACCCGCAGCATCAGGATCTTCGCATGTCAGGGCGAGACTTTTGCATCCCGCTGGGACATCTGACCACGTTAAAGGAGGAGAAATGTCCCGGCCTTCGCCAGTAAATAATTTGGGAATTGTATGACCTTCAGTAAACACTGGACTCTTAAGCTTCATAGAACATTCCTTTGCTTATACAGTTAAGCTGCAAGGGAAGGATGCAATGAAGATGCCAGACTTAGCGAAGTGCAAAAACTTGGTCCCATAAATTATGACGGACATGCAGTGCTTGCATGCCGGCATTTAGGGCCAGAGTTTGGAGTTGGTGAGTGTCACCAGTTAAATAATCGAGACATTTCATAGCAAGTGGACCATGCTCTCCACTATCCACTTCAATATGGCGCTCCAAATAGTAGATTAAAGTCGGTGCCTGAACATTTTCTTTTTTTAAAACATCGACAATGACTTGAAACATGTCAGGAATTAATTTTTCACGCCCATAAAAAAAACTTGCCGCAACTTCCACCACATGACCGTGTTGGGCAACTTGTAGATTGTGACGTACAAAAGATCTGGCCCCTTCTGGAATGTCATTCAAGTCCATGGTCTTTAAAAAATGTTTGATCTCTGAAGTGTCTGCCCCAACTTCCTCCATCGCTTTTATGTAAAGTTCAAAATGAGAGATGGCCTTGCCGTCTTGATCCAAATCACTTTCTTCACCTAAAACGATTTGATTAACGAGTCTCACCATTTCAGCAGGATAAGGAGATGGCCTCCATGGTAGGTCAACACAAGTGACTCTCCTTTGAAGGGATTTTAAAAGACTCATGAAATCCCAAACCGCAAAGACATGAAAGCGCATGAAATGCTGGATCGATTCCAGAGTGTTTAATGTTTGATAAACAGGATGATAAGTTAAATTTTTTTGAAGGCTTTGAATCTGTTCCATACACTTTCCTATTGGGCAGGATATCGTAAAGGAACATCCGCCTTCTTCATCGTTTGAGGTCTTTGCCCAAAAGGCAAACCTTGATCGTGATCTAAGTTCCATCGGTCAGTCATCAACTCTTGACGCTCCACCCTGTAAAAATGCAAGGACTCGTCGAGTTCATTAAGCTTTTTCATGAGTTCGTTCTGAAGAACGAGGCGCTCTTGCTTAAGGGTGATCATGTCATCCAATGCTTTTCGTTTATCCCTCTGGAGCTGATTTATTCTCTGATCATAATCTGCAGCAGTTTTAACTTTCTGTTGATCGAATGTCCAAATGAAATGATTTATGTCATTCAATTGTCTAAGGAAGTCTTCCTTGCGAACAATCAGCTGTTCACGATATTTAGTGGCCTCAAAGATTCTTAAGGCCAGTGTTTTAGAATAAAAATTAAGCACCGTACCACGCCGAAAATAATCAGTGACCGAATAACAAGGACCCAAGCTTTCCACATAGATCGTAAAATGAAAATCTTCCACGTTCCTGACAAAGCCTTTACAGTATTCTCGATTTTTTTTGAGATTTACTTTAAATAAAACCAGATCACCAGCACGAAAAAACTTAGAGTTATTGTTCTCTACATTAATTTTGAAAACTCTCTCGGAATCATCTTTATCAGAAACCCTGCCTGAAAAATGCTCATAATCTACATTGACGTCCATGGCAGCACGATTATCAGGTCCGAGGATTCCTTCATCCGGCAAATTTGGAACCAGCACAATCCCCAAGGCCCTATTGATTAAGACGATAATAAAAAATAGTGTCCAAACTGAGTGGCCAAATGTCTTCATGCTTCTTATTATGATTGCGAAATGCTCGGAAACCAAGCTCAATTAACCTGACTCTTTTAGGAGAATAATAATGGAATTTTTTATCGATACTGGTGACATTAATGAAATTAAAACTGCCTACACTTGGGGCTTCGTGGATGGGGTTACAACCAATCCATCGCTGGTGGCAAAATCTGGTAAAAAACAAGCAGACCTCATAAAAGAAATTGCTGACATCGTAGATGGCCCGATCTCTGCCGAAGTTTTAGCGCTTGATGCAGATGGCATGATCAGGGAAGGCCTGGAGCTCGCGAAAATTCATAAGAATGTTGTGATTAAACTTCCTATGACTAAAGATGGAATGATTGCTTGTAAGCATTTCTCAAAAAATAACATTAAAACGAATGTTACACTTATCTTCTCTGCCAATCAGGCACTTTTAGCTGCTAAAAATGGTGCCACTTATGTCTCACCATTCGTAGGAAGACTTGATGATGTAGGTCAGACTGGCATGGATTTGATTCAAGAAATTCGCGTAATTTTTAACAACTATGGCTTCGAAACAAAAATTCTTGCCGCTTCACTACGCCATTCTCAACATGTAAAAGAATGTGCCATGCTGGGAGCAGATACGGCAACTTTGCCGTTTAAAGTGATAGAGGGTCTGTTTGCCCATCCCCTCACTAAAAATGGTTTGGATCAGTTTCTTGCTGATCACGCAAAATCAATAAAATAGGTAAATAAAGATCTCCTCAGATTCCCTGCGCATTTGCCGATAAAGTTTAAGTCGGAATTTGCGCAGGAGTTTGATGAATCAGTTATTAGTCCTTTTAACATTACTTATTGTTAGCTCTTGTAATTCATCTCCTGAAGTAACCAGTGGCCTATCCACAGGAACAACTAGCGGACAGGCCATCGATGCCAGCGCTCCCTATTTGTGGAGCTCGACATTCCCAAGAAAAGTTAGTCTTTCTTCAACTTTTAGGACCGATGAAATCGCAGATATCACCACATCCTCCTTAGCTTGGGACCAATCAGTCTCTAACTTAAAGAACTTTTTTCAATACAATTCTCCTGTCACTTCTACTTACAACGTGACTGCCCCTGATTCAGTTATGGGAATTTACAAGGCCTTCACTTGGCCTAAAGACATAGACAGTAATGCCCTGGCCATCACGCAAATTTTTGGCCGTCGCTACAATGTGGGTGATGTTGATGAATATGTAAAAATTGAGCATGCTGATATTCTCATCAATTACCGGGACCATTCCTTTTATACTATTGGTGACAGCAATGCTGGTGACTATGACTTAAAAACTGTAGTGCTCCATGAAATGGGCCATTTTCTGGGCCTTCAGCACATTGCCAATTATTGGAATCGACCTGATTCAGAACTCGTTCTAAGTGAGAAAAGCTACAAAGCAAGCTCGGTGATGTATCCAAGTATTTCTGGTGGTGAAGAAAAAAGAATACCTCAATCAAAAGACGTCAATGAATTAGTGGATAAATATAACATTGGCGGATTCGGTGGAATCACTCCAACGGCATCCACCCGCTATCGTCCAAAGAATGAAGATCCAGGTCGTAATATCCGAATTTTAATTGAATTAAAAACCAGTGGAGAGTGCGTCCATAAAGAAGATGGCGCCGTTATTCAGCGCCATCAGGTTAAGTTAAATAATTAAAGAAATTTTTGCATTTCTTCCAGACTCATCTTGCGGTGAATTTGAGACTTAATTTTTAATCCGGAATTAGTAAATTCCGTACCAAAAGTATATTTCTTAAAATCCTCACTAACAGGAACATCATAGAAATTTGTCATCTCCTGAATGAAGTCTTCTACAAAAAGCGGAGAGAATACTTTTTTATCAACCATGTGCCTCATAAAAACTTTCAGGCCACCTTTTGATTTGAGCTTTCCATCAAGATAACTCATGAAACGCTCACCAAATGAATAGGCCGCTCTATCAGTTATTCTGGTGTAATAAGGATGAGCGGACATACGCGAAGAACCAGAAAGAGAAGAGATGGTTTGATAGCCATCATCTCTCCACGAGGCCAAGGCCTCATCTAACCAACCAGCATTTCCATTGGCCGGCATCACTCCTCTGGCAAAATAAGAATGGAATAGTTCGTGACCAAGAGCTGAGAAATCAGTCATGGTAGCTCCACAATACTCCATTCCGCCGCTTCCCGCCTGCAAAACTGTGATTGAAGGATGGGGAAAAGGACCGTAATCACTTTCTAGCTCATGGAAAACTTCTATTGTCTTATCCTTTAAACGCTCAAGACTTGCCCCAAAAGAAGTTTTTGAGAAGTAAACAACTACTGGTATTTCACGGCCATCAATGGATTTTAAAGTAAAGCGCAGCTCAGATGTGGCCCCTTGAGGAACAGTATGAAAAAAGATACTGGAAGCTGTATAATAGGCCGGATAATTGATTTTGAAAGTATTGTCATCAAGTTCAGTCACTATCCCATTGGTGTAAATAACTTGCTTCGCTTTGGCCCCAATGAACTTAACCAGAAAAGTCATCTCCACTTGATCAAATTCAAAGTTGGCCGGTAGGTAGCGCTCTAAGAATTTTCTTTCAGATAAATCGGAAGTCCAAAAAGCACTCTTGACTCCACCATCAACAAATTCAATCAGAGTAGTCAAAGATATATTAACAATCAGGGTGTGCTTACCTGCCTTAATCACTTTATCTAAAATGCGAAGAGTGGTGGCCTGATCAGGTGTTGAGATCTCAATGGCAGAAACACTCTCTCCATCAATACTAAGTGACTCAGGAGCGCTCACGCTATCAAAGATAGGGTAACCATCTTCCAAGGTCTCTAATTTGATTTCGGCCAAGACTGAAGCCTTTTTGGCATTCAAGTCGTAATTGATGGAATAGTTAGCTTGTGAAAAATCTGCAAAAACGGCTTTTCCTCCGGAAACGGCAAAGCTTTTCGGCATGTGTGAAAAGTCATTTTCTGTAGCGAAGGCCAGAGAAGTTAAAAGTGTAAGCAAAATAAATAATTTCATTGTCTCTCCTTAAATCAAACAGTCAATTTGATCAAAAAGCTCAAGCAGATGTCTAGTGCTTAATTCTAACTTTTCAGTCTTGGCCAGAAGAGTCAGCCCAGTAAAGTCTCTATCGCTGAAATAAGTTCAGGCCAGTTGATGGGTTTAGGGCAGAAGGCAGCCGCCCCAAGGTCTAAAAAGTGCTCCTTACTGAACTTTAAATCAGCAGTGGTCATGATAACTTTGGGTGGATTGTTTATTTTTTTCAATTCATTTAAAAACCAAATTCCATCTCCATTTTCCATTTGATAGTCGCTGATAACTAACTCAAATGTTTCCAGTGAAATTAGCTCCATCGCCATCTGGCCAGAAGAGGCGAAGCGACACGCATAACCATTAGTTACAAGAAATTCCTTCAGGAATATTATGCTATCCGGACAATCATCAACAATTAGAATTTGCGGCATTTGAAAAAACCTCTTGTGACTCGTTTGTACAAGATAACACCCTAGATGAGAATGGAATGATTCAACTTATTGAGATGTCAATAATTCAGTACTTAGTCCCGTTCGTGCTATAATATAAGGGCAAACAAACTACTAATTTATTATGAATCTAGATAAAATTTTAATTAAACTTTGCAAAGAAAAAGGACTAACTTTGGCAGCACTTGCCAAGGAAAGTGGTGTCGCGCAACCTACACTCCATGGCTGGACTACAGGGCGATCTGTGCATAACATGGACGATTTAAAAAAAGTTTGCGATGTTCTAAACGTTAGCCTTCACTTCATTTTGTATGGGGAACAAGACCCTTGGGATAATAGTGAAAAACCAAATCCAGACAAAAAATAATAAAGGCCCGAAAAACGGGCCTTTATTATTTTCTTATTGTCTAGTTCTGGCCGCAGGCGGCTTAGCTGATGCGCCTTTAGCGAAAGCTCGTTTCTTATCTTTTTCTTTTTCATCCATAATTGCTGTAAGTTTCTTAGAAACATCCTGCAATTCTTCAATTAATTTAGTTTTAAGAAGTGCCGGTGATTTAAGAACTTTTCTGAAGTCATTTAGTGCTGCAGTTTCTTCTTTGATCAAAAACTGACGCTTCTCAACTTCTTCTTTAGTCATTCTATAAATTGCCATGTCCGCGAGGTATTCAGCATAAAAGAATTTTGCCTTAGATAGATAATCGATATAATCCTTACGATTGGCCTTCTTTTCAGCAATAGCGTAATGCTTTTCTTTGATGAATCGAATGATTTCATTATTTTTAGTCAAACGATCTTCATAGTCTTTTATCAAAAGTTCATAACGACGCTTGGTAATTGCCACTCGCTGAACGGTGAAAACTTCAAGAATTTCCTCAACCGTATGGAAAACCTTAACCCCTTTTTCAGTGATGAGGGTGTAGTTTGGAACAATCGAGCTAATCACTCCCATGGTCTTTTCAACTTCTTCTAAAGAAGGAGTCTGACCACGTTTAAAGATAAGTTCAATGTTGATTACGTTATCCACAGATGAATCGATATAATCTTTGAGAAAATCATTATCCATGTGTTTATTAAGATGGCGATAAATCTTGGTTGAATCATACCCTCTCGGAACTTCAGTGATGAAGATTTTCTCCCCCACTTGTTTAAAGCTCATTTTCGTTATGATTCTTCCCTTCTCATCCAAATCCACTTTATCAGTGTAATAACGGAAGTAAGGTTTGATTTTTTTGATTTTGCCTGTCTCAACAAATGAGATCATCGCCTTAACGATATCCTCATGGTTAAAACTTGGAATAACGGAAGAGAAGCCGGTTCCAATTCCTTCAGCACCATTTAAGAGCATGATAGGAAGTTTAGGCAAAAGCCCAACGGGCTCCATGACTTTCTCATCATAGTTAGGAACCATTTCTACCTGATTCATGTCATCAAACAATAAAAGCTCAGCTACTTTACCTAGTTTACATTCAATATATCGGGCAGCAGCTGCCTGGGTTTCCATTCTCTCCCCGAAATATCCTTTTTTATCAATCAAAGGATAGTTGTTGGAGAAAGTATAATCTTGGGCCAGGTTAACAATAGATTGCTCAACAGAGACAGGGCCATGAGGGTGAAGAGTTAAAACTAAACCCGTCAGAGAACTTACTTTAACTAAACCTTTGTTAGAGTTTTTCCACAAAGTAAAAAGAATACGACGCTGACTGGGCTTTAAACCATCCTGCAAATAAGGAATCGCGCGATCCATCAATGTATAGATCTGGTAGGTTCTGTATTCTTCTTTTACAAGTGCCTCAAGTGGCACGGCAGACATTGAATGAAGGGCCTGATTTTCTTTCATAATTACGCTCTTGCCTCACGGGCAGCTTTTTTCTTATCGGCTTTTTTGCCAGCAATGATATTAGTTAAATCCACATCAATTTCTTCTGAATCAATTAACAGATCTTTTCGTAGTTGTGACTCTTTTCCAAAACAGGTTTCAAGCATCGATTTTGAGGCCGGCATGTCTTTGACGGAAATCTTAGTGAAGCTTTTTCTTGAAAGCACATGCTTAAAGGCTTCCTGACTCATTTCTCCAAGACCCTTGTTTCTCATGATCTCTCTGATCTTAATGTCTTTTCTATTTTTAAGTTGCTCCAATTCATCCGGAGACTCACAATAAATTGTTCCCTTATCAGTGATCACCTCAAAAAGTGGGGCCTTTGCAATCTGAATCATCCCCTGCTCAAACATCTCAGGCCAGAAGGTGAAGAAAAAATTTGTGAGAAGAGTATTAATGTGACCGCCATCCACATCGGAATCTGCTAGAAAAACGATTTTTGTGAATCGTAAATCTTCTGGAGCGGCTTTTTGACCGATGGCCAGACCAATTGAACTCATAATGTCGGCAAATTCCTGGTTCTCAAGGACTTCTTTGATAGAGGCCTGAGACACGTTCATGGGTTTGCCCTTAAGAGCAATCCCACCTTGATAGAGTTTATCACGGGCCGAACGAAGACCACCAATAGCGGAATCTCCTTCGCAAATGAACAACGCACATTTCGTGCGATCTTTTCTTTCGTTAGCATCAAGGAGTTTTTCAACTCTCTGTTTCTTCCCTTTCTTGGCAAGTTTTGAAGCATCTTTAAGATCCATCAAACGCTGACGAGAGCGGGCGCGCTCTAAAATATGATCAAGAAGTTCCTGATTTTTTCTCATAAACTTCGCCACACCGTCGGCCATGAAAGTTTCCAGGGCTTTTTCTAGAAGTGTGTCACGAACGAGCTTTCGCTTAGTTTGAGATTCAAAACGTGGATTAGGCATCACGATGCCGATGACGAAAGTAAATCCTGCCAGAACATCGTTATCCACGAGTGTTAATTTATCTTTTTTGGCCGTTCTCTCTAATTTATCTTTTACTGAGTTAATGAATAAACGCTTGATACGATCATGATGAAAACCTCCATCATAAGTCGGAGTAGAGTTCACAAAGGATATCATCTTCTCTTTATCATCAGATTTTCGATCAAAGCAAAGTGACAGGTGCATGTCGTACTTGGCCTTAACTTTTGCCCCTTTTATATTGGTGGTTTCGTATTCAAAAACTTCATTACCAAATAATTGAGCACTATTGGGGTCAATTCGCTGGGCCAGCTCAAACAACCCTTTCTTGTACATGTACTTTTCATCATTAAAATAAAAAGTCAGACCCGGATTATTGTAAGCCAGATCGATAATACGCTTACGCAGAAGCTCTTTATCCACCACTTGATTTTTATAAACTTCTTTAGCGAGAGTTAATTCAACCCTAACGCCTGAGGGGCCTTTAAATGGCTTCTCTTTGGTTTTTTTAATTTTGAGAGCGCCATCTTCGAATTCGTAAGTTTGTTCTTTTTTTGAATTATAATGACGAACAGTGGCCTTAAAAATATCAGAGGTTAAGCATGTGGCCGAAGCACCCAGACCATTTTGTCCCAGTGTGCGGTACAAAAATCCCTTTTCATCCACTTCTTCATCTTTAAATTTTGATCCGGTTCTGAACTCAGTATAAACATCAGGAATTTTCGCCAAAGGAAAACCAATACCGTTATCCTGCACCGACACAACTTTACCATCTGCTGACAGGTCAACATGGATTTCAGTGACGTGCCCGCGGTAAAATTCATCAATACTGTTATCTAGAATTTCTTCAATCGCCTTGGACTTAGCTTGATGAAACTTTACCGTTTTAAACTCCAAAGAGTCCTTAGTGTAGATATATGTATCAAGGTCCTCAATTTCATTACTTCCGAAAACTAAAGTCACTCGGTTGCGGCAATGCCACCGCTGATCTTTGCTTTCAATTAAAGCCTCTTTAACCTTGGAACCTTTACGTTTTACTTCTTCGACTGCCATAGTCAAATTCCTTTACAGTTGCATGATGGAAAATCAATAGGATAAGATTAATGGGATACAGAACAATAGGTCAACCGATGAGATATCAAATTTTTTTATTAGCACTAAGCATTATTTTTGCTCCACTAACGTTTGCTCAAAACAGAGTGAACTTACCGACGTCATTCCAAAAACCTATTTTGGATGAGCTTAAACCTTTTTACGCGCCTTCTGAAGGACAATCCGAAGATTTATTGAAAGGAGACGTCATTTCCGTGGGTAAAGTCACTTCACCTAGCGATAAAGAACAACAAATGATGTTGTTTACTACAGGTATTCATCCCAGAAATTGCACTCGGGCCATGCGAAAACTCTCCTTATATGAGAATTATTCCCAGTACATCGATTTCATTAAAAAGAGTTCATATGACAATGAAAAAAAACAAATCAGCTTTTTGATGGATCACGCGCTCTTACCTTTTCCCATGCTTTTGAGTTTTAAAATTCCTCGCATTACAGGCGAAGGCCATTATCCATTTAGTTTTGAGCATGGCTTTTTAAAAAGTTTAAAAGGCACAGTGGCAGTAAAAGAAGTTGGTAAATTTTGTTTACTCACTTTAAAAGCTGACTGGCGCGGTCCAGAAACCAGAATTCCTAATCTCGCTTTTGAAGCTTTCATACAAACGGTGGGAAAAGTTGGACTAGAGCATCTGATTCGAGTTTCTCTATTTTAAGTGCTTCCCAAAATACCATTTGGCCATTATCTTGATGCTCATAATGGAAGTTTTAAGAATCAAATCTATTGATACATATGCAATTCGCCACAAAATGCTGCGGCCGAGTGGTACAGTTGAAGACTGTATGTTTCAAGGTGACAATGATGAACTTACGTTTCATCTGGGTGCCTTCGTAGATAAAAAATTAGTCAGTGTGGCCTCTTTTTATTTTGAACGCCATCCTTTATTTCAAGAACAATATCAGTATCGATTGCGTGGCATGGCCACCCTTGTGGATTTTCAAGGACAGGGTTTGAGCTCTGCTCTTTTAAGAACGGCATTTCCTGTGATCAAACAGAACCAATGTACTATTCTTTGGTGTAATGCACGCGAAAAGGCCATGGGCTTCTATACCAAGCTAGGCTTCATCCCTCATGGCGAGTTGTTCACCATTCAAAATATCGGTAAGCACATACTGATGTCGATTAATCTCGGCTAAATCTCTTTCAGCCAAATATTCATATCATTAGGGGCGGTTTCGTCGCCGCCGAAGTAGGGAAACTGCGCCCAGCCATTAGCAGTGGTACTGTTGCAACCACGTGGCATTTTCACCGTTACATCATTTACCTGGAAAGTATAATTAGCCCCTGAAAGCGAAAGACTCAGAGTGGCCACAGTCTTTGTTGGAATGCTAGTGATATAGGAGAACTGTCTTTCCTTATTCACATAAGTATAAGCATAAATTTTCATTTTCTTGTTGTTGAGATCCCAGCTCCAGCCAAAACGAGCCGAGTTATTGTGATTCCCGGTAAATATTCCACAGTCAGTGAAGCCAACCAGCTTATTAATATCACCCTGATTTTCAGGTTTCACGGATTGATAAATAGTGTTTTCAAAGAAATTAACTTGCCACGCTTTTTGTTTTCGTTTTGCAAAACTAAAGTTCCCAGCTATCTTGCATCCTGGAGAACTGTAATGACAGCCAGATTTAATTAAATAAGTTTTTCCGCCAGTTATGGGATTTCCGTTAGCATCTAGGATGACATTCTCCTTACAAGAAGCGGTAGTTATTAAAATCATCAAAAGTGTAAAAATTTTTTTCATCTCATTCCTTTAAATATCTGCGTTAAATTTAATTTCTTTGGTTTTCCAATCTGGCCCAATACAAAAGCGAGTCCCATGATTCTGGGAAACTAAAAAAAGTTGCTGCTGAAAACAGGATTTTTTATTGGGGAATTCAGCTACAGGGGCGCAATCCATTTCGAGCTTCTTTTCATGAATGGCCTGGGCCCGCTGGTCTTCACAGTCCTTATTTGAATCGGCCATTACACAAACGTAATGCTGATCTTTACAATTATAGATTAAAAAAGGACCAGCATCATATTTTTCTGAAATAACATCGACCCTGGGATCATGGCCATTGAGATACTTTTCCCCGGAATCGGAAAAAATTTGATTAGTGAAGAACAAACAGAAAAGCATCAACTTGAAGTGCATTTTGTGTTACCTTAAAGTAAACTATAAGGCTTATCGTCTTTTTTAACCATCAATTAAGGAATGCCGGTGTTTTTTTTTCACGACCAATTTCGTAAAGAGTTAGCCCTTACCCTCTCCCGCGGAATCGAAGCCGCTTTTAAAATCCCCTTTGCCTGGGAAAAAGCTTATACACTTCTGGGTGCGACACCTTCTAAAGATGTGGGAGACATTGCTTTTCCCCTATTTATTATCGCTAAAGAAGCCAAAACCAATCCGGCCCAAGCTGCCAAAACCTTGGATGAGCAAATAACTGAGCTTCCAGGCTTTGTGGCCCGAAAAATCACTGCCGGTCCCTATTTAAACTTTTTTTTGGATTTTAATAAGATCGCCAATATCTTGGTGCCCTCAATTGTTAGCGGTGAATTTTTTGAACAAAAACTTACCGAGAATATGCCCAAGACCATGATTGAATATTCTCAGCCCAACACCCACAAAGAGTTACACGTGGGTCACATGAGAAACCTTTGTTATGGCGATGCCCTGATTCGCATGCACCGTTATGCTGGCTTTGATATCGTAGCTTCAACCTTCCCAGGGGATGTGGGAACTCACGTTGCAAAATGCCTTTGGTATATGAAGTATCATAACACCGAGACGGTGCCCTCTGAGAAAAAAGGAGCATGGCTCGGACGCATGTACTCTACTGCCCACAATAAACTCGAAGAAGAAAAAGGCTCAGAGTTTGAAGCAAAAAATCGCGAACAGCTCACCATGATCCTAAAGCAGCTGGAGCAAAAATCCGGTGAGTTCTATGATCTCTGGAAACAAACCCGTGAGTGGTCAATTGAACTCATGAATGAAGTTTATCAATGGGCAGATGTAAAATTTGATGTCTGGTATTGGGAGTCGGAAGTGGATTCTGATTCAGTGAAACTGGCCAAAGAGTATTATAAAAAAGGCCTCTTCATTGAAGATAAGGGTTGTATCGGAGTCAGTCTCGAGGATTACAAACTTGGCTTTTGCATGCTTTTAAAAACTGACGGCACGGGACTGTATGCCACTAAAGATATAGAACTTGCCCGACGTAAATTTCAGGACTATCACATTGAGAAAAATCTTTATGTGGTAGATAAACGTCAGGAACATCACTTTAAGCAGGTTTTCAAAGTGCTGGAACTCATGGGTTTTGAGAATGCCAAAAAATGTCAGCATCTTCAGTATGATTTCGTGGAACTTCCCGATGGCGCCATGAGTTCACGTAAGGGAAATATTGTTCCACTGCAAAGCCTGATTGAGCAGATGGTGAATATGATCAAGGAGCAATATCTTGCTCGTTATATAAATGAATGGACTCCAGAAGAAATTGAAAAGACTGCTCAAATTGTGGCCAAAGGAGCTATTAAATATGGCATGAACCGAATTGATCCCGCCAAGAAAATTGTCTTTGATATGCAGGAATGGCTCAAACTTGATGGAGAGTCAGGTCCCTATATTCAATACGCTTATGCGCGAATTAATTCCATGGTAAATAAACTTGGCCTTGCAGTTACACAGGAATTAAAAGTGGAAGTACCACAGGAAAAAGAACTCATTGCTACTTTAATGAATTTTCATCACGTGGTTCAAATGAGTACTGAACAATATAAACCATCCCTCCTCACCGCCTATTTATATGACCTTTCTCGAGCCTTTAATAGTTTTTATGCTGAGTGCCCAGTGGGATCTTCAGAGGAGCCAACCCGTTCATCGCGCTTATTACTCTCTAAGGCGACAGCACTCACTTTAAAGAAGGGACTCTCACTTCTTGGAATTGAGGCCCCTGAGAGAATGTAATGAGATCCTGATTCACCGGGTCCCGAAGTTTCCAGATACGCCCATCAATGACAAAATGATGGTTATTCAAAAGACTTAAAATGAGGGCGGGCCACAGAGTGCCTTCCATGAGAGCAACATTAAACGGCAGCCAACGAAAAAAGATCCACCCAACACTCAAGCACACGGGCCCTAGTAAAAGTTTATTCCTAGTGGAGAGTTTTTTGGTCTTCATTAAAATAAATGGCAAATATTGAAGGCCATGAAGCAGAGGTAAAAAAAGTGACATTTTTTGATTGATAGGAGGCAGAAACCAAATCCAATATCTGCTCACCAAGTATCCAGGAACTGCCACCTCCATGGCCGTGCATAATTTTAAAATTTTTGCTAAATAAGTCTTTCCCCTCTATAATAAATCATGCGCGTTCAATTAACTCTACTTAACGGCGAAAAAATAGATGTCCATGTTCCTAGGGAGACTATAACGATTGGTCGCTCCAATAAGTGTGACCTGGTTATCCCTCAGGAAAGTATATCCAGGCAACATTGTAAGGTGGAAATTAAAGGGGAAGAGTTTTTTATTACTGATTTGGGAAGCATAAATGGTGTTTATATCGAAGGAAATAAAATTCTACCCAATGAAGCCACTCCTTTCCAAACGTACCTAAACATCAGCTTTGGATGCGTAACAAATAGCCAATTCACGGCCGATGAAACAAGAGTGGGGATCCAGTTCCAATCAAATTTAGGAACATCGAAACTTTCCAACCAATCTGGAAATACGGTTACAATCGCCACCAATAAACAAGTAAGCAAACAGGTCAGTAAACAACAAGGCAGCTCAAATACTGCGCCATCAAAAATTGAAACAAATAAATCCGCAAAGAATTCCAATGCACTTGCCAAAAATGCCCTCTTCTTTTTTGCCATAATGGCCGCTCTTTATTATTTCCTCTATGCAGATAAGCAAGCCCAATCTCCCGTTTTGAACTCTCCTTCAGCCCCGCAGGCAGGCCCAAATAAAAATGAGTCAAACGATCATTTTTAACCCCTAATATCGATCACCTATAAAGAGAAAGTAAGCCAAAATATATAGGTGCTTTTTCGCCTTATTTACGATATTATGGGCTAAAGTGATAAATAAGGTAAATTTAGGCGTATTTTATGATCAAGATAAATCGAAAAGTTGAGTATGCCCTCATGGTACTCAAATTGATGAAAGAGAAACCGGCCATTGAACTCACTACGGCACGAGAAGTCTGTGACCGTTATGAAACTCCTTTTGATACTACGGCCAAAGTCATGCAACAGATGAATGGTGCAGGTATTTTACATTCACACAAGGGGGTTAAGGGTGGTTATACTCTTGCCCGCAATCTTTCTTCTGTTTCTTATATTGAGCTGGTGGAATTGATTGAAGGCAAAAGCTTCATGATGGATTGTCATGAGGGTCCCTGTGATCTGATTCATAAATGCAATATTTCTCAGCCTATTAAACGACTTAATGATTATTTAATTAGTATTTTTACTACTCTCACTTTGAATGAACTTTTAGCAGAAGATAATTTATTGGCGCTTAAAAAAGTTCCAGAGAAAAAAGTGGAGAATTGTCCCTTAATGAATAAGGCAACTTTATGAAGATAGAAGATAAACTGTCCAGCGAATATAAGTACGGCTTCGTCACTGACATCGAAACGGAAGAATTTCCAAAAGGCTTGTCAGAAGAAATTGTGCGCATGATTTCCGCCAAAAAAAATGAACCCCAATGGCTTTTGGAATACCGTCTTAAGGCTTACCGTCATTGGCTGACGCTGACTCACCCTGATTGGCAGTATTGTAAATTTCCTCAAATTAATTTCCAGGATATTTACTATTATTCAAAACCCAAATCGAAAAAAGACGTTTATAAATCACTCGATGATGTGGACAGTGAGCTTCTTGAAACTTTTGAAAAGTTAGGAATTAACCTGACTGAACAAAAGCGTTTAATGGGTGTCGCAGTTGATGCCGTTTTTGATTCTGTCTCCGTTGGTACCACTCATAAAGAAGAGCTGGAAAAATTTGGAGTCATTTTTTGCTCCATTCAGGAAGCAGTAGAAAAATACCCTGAGCTTGTAAAAAAATATTTAGGGACCGTAGTGCCCTACTCAGACAACTATTACGCTGCTTTAAATGGTGCAGTTTTCTCAGATGGCTCATTCGTCTACATTCCAAAAGGAGTGAAATGCCCTTTGGATCTGTCTACCTATTTCAGAATTAATGCTAAAGAGTCAGGACAGTTTGAACGAACACTCATCATTGCGGACGAGGGTTCTTACGTTAATTACCTTGAAGGCTGTACCGCACCTCAAAGAGATGAGAACCAGCTTCATGCTGCCATAGTAGAATTGATCACCTTGGATAATGCGGAAATAAAATATTCAACCGTTCAGAACTGGTACGCGGGTGATAAAGAAGGCAAGGGCGGAATTTATAATTTCGTCACTAAGCGCGGGCACTGTAAAGGAGTGAATTCAAAAATATCCTGGACTCAAGTGGAAGCTGGTTCAGCGATAACCTGGAAATATCCTTCTTGCGTTCTAATCGGAGAGGGTTCTCAAGGCTCATTTTATTCAGTGGCCTTAACAAATAATTACATGCAGGCCGATACTGGCACGAAGATGATTCATATTGGTAAAAACACTAAATCCACCATTATCTCAAAAGGGATTTCGGCAGAAAAATCCCAGAACGTTTACCGCGGACTTGTGAAGATCATGCCTTCGGCCACAGGGGCAAGAAATTATTCCCAATGTGATTCAATGCTAATTGGGGATCAGTGTGCGGCCAACACCTTCCCTACTATTGATGTAAAAAATAATACGGCAATAGTGGAACATGAAGCCACCACTTCAAAAATAAGCGCTGATCAGATTTTTTACCTGCAAAGCCGTGGCTTTAGTGCTGAGAAGGCCATCTCCCTGATTGTGAACGGCTTTTGTAAAGATGTGTTTAAAACTCTTCCGCTGGAATTCTCAGTGGAAGCGGTCAAATTAATTGAAATGAAACTAGAAAACTCAGTAGGATAAAATGATTGAAATTAAAAACCTTACCGCCTCCGTCGATGGAAACGAAATTTTAAAAGGCATTAATCTCACCGTTAAGCGCGGAGAAGTTCATGCCATTATGGGACCTAATGGTTCAGGTAAATCGACCTTGTCAAAAATCATTGCAGGACATCCGGCATACAAAGTGACTGGTGGAGAAATCAATTTTGAAATTAACGGCAAAATGCAAAACCTCCTTGATCTTGAGCCATCTGAGCGGGCCAAAGAAGGAATCTTTTTAGGTTTTCAATACCCAATTGAAGTACCAGGTGTTTCCAATTTTACTTTTTTAAAAGAGTCATTTAACCAAATTTGCGAGCATCAGGGTCTGGATAAAATGGATGACGAGAGCTTCTTAAAGCATCTGCGCTCAAAACTTAAGCTCCTGGAAATGAATGAGTCTTTTTTAGAGCGATCAGTGAATGAAGGATTCTCCGGCGGAGAAAAGAAAAAAAACGAGATTCTTCAGATGGCGATTTTAAATCCAAGATTATCACTTCTGGATGAAACAGATTCAGGACTTGATATTGATGCACTCAAAATTGTCGCTAACGGTGTGAACGCACTTAAGAGTCGTTTTAACGCCACTATACTAGTGACCCATTATCAGCGTCTTTTAGACTATATTATACCAGATTATGTTCATGTTCTTTATAAGGGACAGATCATCAAGTCGGGGGACAAATCCCTTGCTCTTGAACTGGAAGAAAAAGGTTATGACTGGCTGATTAACGAGAAGAAATAATGAACATCCAAGCATTGGCCGAGGTGGCCGAGAAAAAAATGTCCTTGAGTACTGGTGGAGTCAAAGACTTCCGGGAAACTCACTTAGAACTTTTTAAGAAAAAAGGTCTCGCTCCTTTTGATGTCAACTCTTACAAGTATACAAATCTTTCAAGTTTTTTTGAGGGACTAGACTATACACCCTACGAGCCCGATGATTCTCAGATTGAAAAATACCAAGATGAAAGGTTCACGAATATAATGTTCGTTGATGGAGTTCTTCAAAATCAAAAGATAAATATACCTGGACTTAATTTAACGGGTCTTGAGGAGAACTTCCCACTTTTATATCCTGAATTAAAAGAAACTCATGGAGTCTCACACCTTCATCACAGTCTTCTTGCGACAGGAATTGTTTTAGAGGTGGCAAAGAATACCATTATAGAAAAACCAATACGTATCCTAAATCTGATTACAAAATCTGGTCTTAATTGTGCCACTGTTTTCATTAAAATAAATTCAAACTCTAAAGTATCGATTCTTGAAGAAAACACGGATCAATCCGTTTCCCATGGATTAATAAATGAAACCTACTTACAAGTAGAGCAAGGTGCAAGCCTTGAGCATGTCCAGTTGACTCATGCGGGGGCCACTGGTCTAACTCATACCTCAACTTATGCTTACGTCAAAAAAGACGCCACCTATCGGAGCGTAATATTAAATTTATCAGGCAAATTGAATCGCCAAAATGTTAAAATGGAGCTCCTTGAATCAGGGGCCCATGGTGAGTCTTATAATCTTTATTTCACCTCTGGTTCTGAGCAATCAGATTTAAATACATGTATAGAGCATAAGGCGGCCGACACCACTTCCAATCAAATTGCTAAAGGTATTCTGGATGAAGATTCCAAGGGAATTTTTACTGGTAAAATACATATTCATCCGCACGCTCAAAGAGTGGCCGCCGCGCAATTAAATAAAAATCTTCTTTTATCTAAAAAGGCCCAGGTTTTTTCAGAGCCACAGCTTGAAATTTTTGCAGACGATGTGAAATGCTCCCATGGATCAACCACGGGCCAGCTCTCTGATGATGAAGTTTTCTATTTTCAGGCACGAGGAATACCGGCCGATAAGGCACGCACACTTCTTGCACAAGCCTTTGGAATAGAAATCGTTTTAAAAATTCAAAACACACTGCTTAAGCAAAGGGCACAAGAGTTTGTTATGCAGGCCCTGAAAAATAAATTTCACTTAGGGGGAGCAAAATGAGTCTAATTACAGACAACCCCTACCGTAAAGATTTCCCCGTGGCCGATCAGGTTATCAATGGCAAAAGACTGGCCTATCTGGATAGTGCTGCTACCACTCTAAAACCAAAAATAGTTATCGATGAGATGGACCGTTATTATCGCTCTGAAACCTCTAACGTTCATCGTGGTCTTTATTGGTTATCTGAAAATGCCACCACTAAATTTGAGTCAACCAGAGATAAAGTCGCAAGCCTTATTAACTCTCCTGATCGTAAGCAAGTGATTTTTACCAAAGGAACTACGGAGAGTATCAATCTCGTGGCCCAATGTTATGCCAGGGCTTTTTTAAAAGAAGGAGATGAAATTCTTCTTTCACAAATGGAGCATCACTCAAATATTGTTCCTTGGCAGATGGTGGCAGAAGAAAAAAAATTAACCATTAAAGTTATTCCTATTAATCCTGAAGGCGAAATTCTCCAGGATCAATACGCTAAGCTTCTCACTCCAAAAGTAAAGTTAGTTAGTGTGGTTTATGTTTCAAATGCCCTTGGAACGATTAATCCAGTAAAAGCCATGATTAAAAAGGCCCACGCTGTTGGAGCAAAGGTTTTCATAGATGCTGCCCAGGCAATTGCTCACAAGAAAGTGGATGTTCAGGATCTAGATGTGGACTTCCTCGCCTTCTCTGGCCATAAGATGTTTGGCCCTACCGGGGTGGGTGTTCTTTATGCCAAGGAAGAACTTTTAAACATGATGCCTCCCTATCAAGGAGGTGGTGATATGATTGATGTGGTGAGCTTTGAGAAAACCACTTATAGCAATCTTCCTCATAAATTCGAGGCTGGCACACCTTCCATCTCAGCAGTGATTGGTCTTGGCACAGCAGTTGATTACATTAATCAAATTGGCATCGATAAAATTAAACAAATTGAAGATGAACTTTTAGAATACGGAACAAAAAAACTTAGCACGATTCCAGGGCTAAAGATATATGGTACGGCCGAAAAGAAAGCCTCTGTTATTTCCTTTGGTATTGATGGAATTCATCCTCACGACATCGCGTCTTTAATCGACAAAGAAGGTGTGGCCATTCGAACTGGACACCACTGCGCTCAACCACTTATGAAATTTTTATGTGTACCGGCCACTTGTCGTGCCTCGCTTTCTCTCTACAATAACCAGGAAGATATCGATCAGCTTTACAAGGCAATACTTAAAGTAAAAACTTTTTTCGAGTCATAAATTATGGAAACACAAACTATGTCATCACAACCAACTAATGAACCCATTGAAATTGTCATTCAACCGACTCCGAATCCGAATGCTTTAAAATTCATTCTGAACCGCGACGTCATTACTGAAGGTAAGGTTTCATTTAAGGCCCCTCAGGATTGTAAGGATATCCCCCTAGCGGCTGCATTATTTGATCTTCGCGGTGTGGATCAGATCCACTTCTTCCAGAACGTCATCACCATCTCAAAATTCAGTTTTGAAGACTGGGATTCTCTAGAGCCGGCAGTCCAGACCTGCATTGAAAGCTTTTTTGAAGATCATGATCCAAATATTAAGGTTTTTAATCCTGAGGCCGAAAGACGAGCTCACCTTTCGCCTGAAATGCAAAGAATTGAAGAAATTCTTGACCGCAAAATCCGTCCAGGCCTTCAAGGCGACGGTGGAGATCTTGCGGTCAAAGACTTTAAGGATAATATTCTAATTGTTAAGTATCAGGGTGCGTGTGGAACTTGTCCGAGCTCCACCACAGGAACCCTTGAAGCGATTCGATCCATCTTGCGTGATGAATTTCATCAAGAGATTGAAGTTTATCTGGCACCAGAAGTTTAATTTACCAGGCATGTGGAGTGTAATAGCTCCACATCTTTTCATAAACTGAGCCTGCCTCAGGCCTGTACTGGTAGCTGAATTTGCAGCGAGCTGGAAGTGAGATTAAAATTGAATCCACTCGCCCATTGGTTTTAAGTCCAAACAAAGTTCCTCGGTCATGCAATAAATTAAATTCCACGTAACGACCACGTCGATGAAGCATAAAATCCTCATCCGCTTCTGTCCAATTTTCAGTCATACGTTTTTCAACGATAGGAAAATAACTTTGGATGAAATGTTCTGAAAGGTTTTTAACCATTTCAAAATCATTGAGGGTATCGCCGGAATTTAAGTGATCGTAGAAAATACCACCTATCCCTCGCATCTCAATGCCTCGATGAGAATTGTTAAAATAATCATCACAGGTCTTCTTCATGCCTTCATAGAGAGTGCCGGCGGCTTTTTTCCAAACATTATGGAAATACTTAAAATCTTCTTCGATAGGATAATAGGGAGTGAGATCGGCTCCACCGCCAAACCAAAATTTTTCCCCCTGATGAATCATGCGAAAATTAGCATGAACAGTTGGGACTTTGGGGTTTCGTGGATGGATGATCAGAGAAATACCGGCCGCCCACATTTCATCTCCGCAGCCCTGGAGATGTTTTGCAAATTGAGGATCAATTTTACCAAAAACGCATGAAGTGTTTACTCCTGCATTTTCAAATAGTTTTCCTTGAAAGGCGCGGGTGATGCCTCCTCCTCCGGGATGAGTTGCATGATCTTGTCTTTGCCAAAGATCTTCATGCATAACCAGTTCAGGATCAAGCCTGCGCATTTCCTGAGTAATTCGCTCCTGCAGTTTTTTTACATGGAGGTTAAAAGTATTTTTTAATTCTTCAAGTTTCATCGTCTTTTTCCTGAAAGTGTTTTTCTTGCGAGTATTACACTTGGTCGATACAATTAAAATGATTTAAATCATCCTTATTAAAGGTATCAAAAGTGCTGCTTAAATACATCTCTAAAACGGCCCGTTCTCTGGGACTTTTTTTTATATTTAGCTTTGCCATTTTCTGTATTTTTGGCTCACTTTTTATGCGGGATATCGACAACGACACCATTGTTGCGAAGTTTCTTGAATATACCATTTCATTTGAGAGTCGTTTTTATGACTACCGAATGAAGAATCAAATTAATTCCAATAAAAAAAGCAAAGAAGTGGCCATTGTTACAGTGGATGACTATTCCCTTGAAAAAATTGGAATGTGGCCCATTCCCAGAACCATCCATGCTGATATGATTGGTAAGCTTAAAAATTTTGGGGCAAAAGTTGTAGCACTCGATATCCTTTATCCAGAAAAAGCCCCTGCCTGCGGACCTTCTTCTCCTGACGCTACCCTGGCAAATGCTTTTAAGAATTTCCAGTCTGGTGGTGGGAGGGTTTTTCTTGCCTATACTACCGGGACGAGCAAGAAGGATTCTTTAGACTCCTTCCATGAATCAATGCTTGATGACAGTGTGCTGACCCAGATTTTCTCTGAGGCGCAGACTCACACATATCAAATTAAAAAATATACTTTTCCTATTGATGAATTCATTAACTCTGGGGCCGGACTTGGCTCCATCAGTATGGAAGAAGACCCAGATGGTATCTTTCGGCAGTATTTGTTGTTATTGAATATAGATACAATTTATTTCGGCTCTCTGGGCTTTAATGCTTGGGAAGCATATACTGGGAAAAAGCACAAAGTTAAAATTTCTCAAGACGGCTCTGGAGAATTGGAAGTTGATGGCCAGCGACTCGAAATCAACAATCGCGGTGAAGCAAAAATTAGATTCATTGGTGGATTAAAGCATTTCGATGTCATTTCACTTTATGATCTTCTCGAGGCCAAAGACAATGATCCAAAAATGATCACAGCCCTCAAAAACAAAATTATCTTTGTGGGCTCCACGGCATTGGGTGCCCACGATCTAAGGGCCAGTCCTATTGATTCAAAAATGCCGGGAGTTCTCGCTCACGTGAACATGGTTAACATGTTGTTAAATAAACATTTCTTTAAGCCCATAAATGAATCTGTCACTTATTCTTTGTATCTTCTGTTTGCGGGAATGCTGATTTTTTTTCTCATTCAAAAAATGGGTAACGCCTTTTTTGATTTGTTGGTGATCATTTTGATTCTCGCAATCTCCTATGCGGCCGACTATCATTATTTCCTGCCGCAAGGTTATGAATTAAAACTTTTCTATTGTTATTTTTGTTTTATTGCCTGTTACTCCTGGAACACCTTCCTCAAATTTTCAGAAACGAGTAAAGAGAAAAATCAGATCAAAGGAACATTCGCCCGCTACCTCGCCCCAACAATCGTGGACGAGATGCTTAAAAATCCCGAAAAACTTCAGGTGGGTGGATTCAAGCGAGACATTACTTGTTTATTTTCCGATATTCGTGACTTTACATCCATCTCAGAGGGTCTCACAGCAGTGGAGCTTGCCCACTCATTGAACTTGTACATGGGTAAAATGACGGACATTGTATTTGATACTAAGGGCACCCTTGATAAGTACATAGGTGATGCCATTGTGGCGTTCTGGGGAGCTCCTCTTGAGATTGGTAATCATGCCCAGTTTGCCGTGGAAGGGGCAATCCAAATGATGAACGCTCTTCCGGGCATCAATCAAGAATTAAAAAAACTGGGCCGCCCGGAATTTAATATGGGCATTGGACTCAATTCCGGTGAATGCAACGTAGGCAACATGGGCTCCGCCCGAATTTTCTCCTATACCGCCCTGGGAGACAACATGAATCTTGGTGCTCGTCTGGAGAGTTTATGTAAACGATACGGAGTAGGTATTTTAATTTCGCAATTCACTCTAGCTCGTTTAGACACAACAACCATAAAAATTCGCCCAATTGATAAAGTCATTGTGAAAGGAAAAACGGCTTCAGTTGCAATTTTTGAAGTCCTTCACAACTGGCATCCCATGACTCTGGATACAGAGAGCTATAACTTGTACATGATGGCCTGGAATCTTTTTCAAAAAAGAAACTTTAAGGCAGCAATTGATCTTTTTAATCAAATCCTCACAGACCTCGAAAGCGATATTTCAACCAAACGACTGAGGGATTTATGTGAAACGTATTTAATGAATCCTGAACTAGTTGATGATGACTTCGATATTACGAAAATGACAGAGAAGTAATAAGATCTTTAAAGATTGATCCAGTATCTTTTCTTTAAAGAAGAACCATCTTTGGGATCAAAAAGATTTTCCAGTACACCCCCATTTCTCTCTATGACTTTACATGACCCAATATTATTTTCATCACACGTTATTAGAACTCGATCAAGACCAAGTTCACGGCAATAATCCAGCGCCTGCTTCAGTATTTCTGTAGCGTAGCCCTTTTTACGTTGGTGATTGAGAACACCGTAACCAATATGTCCTCCCAGATTTTCAAGATGTTTATTAAGATGATGGCGAACATTTGCTTTACCAACAATTTCATCTCCTACAAAAGCATAAAGGCAACTTAAATCATCTCGCATGGCCTCAAGTACTTTCAGATAAGAGGAAAATGCCACGACTTCAATCAGACCATAAAGCATATTAAAACCAGGGGAATCATCCCACTCATCAAGAAGCTTTTCAAAAGCTTCACGATCAGTGGCTTTTAGATGCCTGAGAATCATTTTTTTCCACTTTCGGCTTTATAGTCTTCATCAAAACACCAATGCTTCCAGGATAATTTACGACTAATCCCACCTTTTTGGTTATTTAAAAGCGTTGGCTGAGAATAAACGATGATTTCAAATTTTCTTAGTGACGTATCTGGCACCCATTTTATGTTTCGCTCATTCCATTGACGGCAGAGAAATCCACCATAATAGCGTGCATAATCAGCACGCTCAGACATATTAAGATAGAATTTTCTCCAATGCTCATTTGGTACAATCTTTGCAAATTTTTGGTCTTTGACACTGAAAATATCTTTATCACCAGTCAATAATTCAATTTCTTCGCCGTTACCCAAGATGGCAGGGATTTCTACCCACACATTATCCATTTTAGGAAAGGGAGCGAACATATTCCATTCCTGATAAAGATGAAGCCAGCGAGTCACATTCTGAAAGAAGGGAGACTTAATGTCCCACTTCTTAATGGTAGTGAGATTCCACATAAAAATGGTCATAAAGATAAAGGCTCCAGCTAATTGAGAGAGCCAGCTTAGCCAAGGAATATTTTTTTTATCCGTATGAAATTCAAGATACTGGGTATAGCGGCCCATGAGGATTCGATGGGAAGCAATCCATTTATAAAATGAATCAAACATTTTAAAAATGGGACGAAGACTAAATAGTGGAACAAAGAATTTTAAGATGGGCGAATGTCTCATCAACTCAAGCATCCCCGAGAAGTGAAAAAACCTTTTCCCATCTTCGTTAACTATAACCCATGAATTCTCTCTAAGCATATCTTGCTGAAGATCAGGAAGACTTTGCGTTTTTTGAATTTGAACTTCGGGCAATAAAAAAAACTCTCTAAGAATTAACACACCTTTCTCACAGAATCGGCAGTCTCCATCAAAGTAGATTTTTAATTTTCCAAAGCCTCTGCTTCTGAAAGAGCTCATGAGCTTATCCCAAAAAGGGGTTGGAAGGAAAAGTAGCCACATAACCAGGCAAGTATAAGGGAAGACTCCAATGAGCATGGTAAAAATAATGCCAAGATGCAAGGCCCAGAAAAGTGCCACCACCGTAATTCTGGTAATCCACCAGTATCTCCCAAAAACAAATGAAAAAACTAAAACCAAAGGGCCTAAAAATTCTAACCAGATGGTAAAGATGGTAGAGAAGGTGCTAAAAAAATTAAATTGCCTTAACCAAACTCCGAATGAAGAAGCAAAGATATCAAGTCTGGATGCATAATAAATGGCAGTAAAATCTTTGCGCCAAATGACGTGGTCTTTTAAAATGTAACTCACATAATAAATAACAAAAACTTGCAGAAAATAAGTTAAACCCCATGTTGAATAAAACATCTCACCTACGGGTTCTTTCTCTTTTTTCATGGCCGAATCAAGTGAGAAATATTTATTCAAAGGCAAAAAAATCGAGATGAATAAAATAGCCCTTAGAATGTCATCACCACCATTGTTAACAAGCCAGTCTCTGTTGTGAATGGAGACTGTAAAAATATAGGCACCAATCGCTGCCCAACGAGTCTTCACGCCAAGAAATAACATCAGACCAAGGATAAAATGGATTCCAAACATCACCGAGGCAAAAGCAAAAGAACCATTAGCGAGGTGAAAAGACAATGACCAAGGCATACTCATTTCAGAGACAAAAATGCTACGAGGCACTAAACCCACATCAGTATAGAAATTAGTCAAATCTTCCAGTCGATAAACCACATCGGCCATCACAATCAAACCCATCAGGGCCCGAAACAGAGCAAGAGAACGGTAATCAAATCCAAAAGTTCTTTTAAGATGATTTAAGTAATTCATGTAAGCACTGACCTTTATGAAACTTGAACATTTCTTATTATTGTAACGGATTCCATGACTTTTTCGACTAATTCGTCTAATGTTTTCAGACTCAAAACATGTAAGTCTAACGCGACACAAGGTATTCGTAATGCTCTATAAGATTCGTGATGAAATCATACAAGACTACGATGTCATCATTATTGGTTCAGGACTGGCCGGTATGACTGCCGCTAATATCCTAGGACGTAATAATCACAAAGTCCTGTTGCTCGAATCCCACAACAAACTGGGCGGCTTTGCTACTTGGTTTTTCAGAGAGAACCGCGAACATGTTTTCGACATCTCTCTTCACGGGTTTCCTGTGGGCATGATAAAAACCTGCCGCAAATACTGGAGCAAGGATATAGCCGATTCCATCGTGCAACTCAAGGACGTGCGCTTTGCAAATCCTCAGTTTAATGTTCAAACCGATTTTACCAAAGAGCATTATTCTCAGGTGCTGCTGAGTCAATTCAACATCCCTCAGGAAACAGTATCCTCATTTTTTGAATATCTCTCTAGTATGAATTTTTATGATAATTCTCAGCTTACTAACCGTGAACTCTTCGAAAAGTTTTTTCCTGGAAGAAACGATGTGACAAGATTTCTCATGGAACCCATAACTTACGCCAATGGCTCTACTCTGGATGATCCGGCCATTACCTACGGCATAGTATTTTCTAACTTCATGAGTAAGGGTGTTTATACTTTCAAGGGCGGCACTGACCTATTAATTGGAAAAATGAAGGAAGTACTCCTGCAAAACAACGTTGACATAAAAATGCAGGCAAAAGTTGATAAGATAATTATTGAAAATGGGAAAACTGCCGGCATCATATTGGATGGTAAATTTATTAAATCAAAGGCGGTGCTCTCAAATGCCAATATTCGCTCCACAGTTCTAAGCATGGTGGGCGAAGATTATTTTCCAAAAGACTTCGTTGAAAAAACGAAGGCGATTCGTTTAAATTCTTCAAGCTGTCAGGTATACATGGGTCTGAAAAAAGGCGCTACGATCCCTCACATCGGAGATCTTATTTTTACTTCGAGCTATCCAGTCTATGACCCTGAAAAACTTTTGGGGCTGAAAGTAACTTCCAGAACTTTTTCCATCTATTATCCAAAAGACACACGTCCTCAGGAAGCTGATGCCAGAGTCGCTATTGTTTCAAGCACGAATTGTCTTTACGACGACTGGAAAAAACTATCTAAAGAAGAGTACGAAAAAGAAAAAGAATCGATGATCGAAGAAACGATTAAGGGTCTGGAAAACTTTCTTCCTGACATTAGAGATAAATTAGAAATTGTTGAAGCGGCCACTCCCCTGACAGTAGAACGCTACACTCTCCACCCTAAAGGTGCTTCATTTGGAACAAAATTCGAAGGCCTGGAAGTCTCTATGAATTTACACAAAACACTGCCTGGGCTTTTTCATGCAGGCTCAGTGGGAATTATTATGTCGGGTTGGTTGGGAGCTGCCAATTATGGAGCGATCCAGTCCAATGCCATTGAATCTTATCTCGCAACACAAGGGGCCTAATATGTTTAATTATAACTCTCAACATGTCATCGTCACTGGTGGTACTCGCGGAATCGGGGCAGGGATTACGGAGAGCTTCCTCAAATGTGGCGCCACTGTCATAGCCACTTATTCGGGTAACGATGCCGCGGCTTTGGCCTTTAAAGAGAAACAAGCACTTTATGGTGATAAACTAGTCTTAAAAAAATTTGATGTTTCAAAAACAGCTGAAGTTGAAAAATTCTTCAATGAATATGACCAACAGTTTCCTTCATTGGAGGTTCTGGTAAATAATGCAGGAATTCGTCGTGATCAAATTGTGGCCTCAATGAATGAAAGTGATTGGGACTCTGTTATTGATACAAATCTCAAAGGCACCTACAATATGACTCGCTTTGCGGTTCTTGCCATGATGAAAAATCGTTTTGGAAGAATCATCAATATGTCATCAGTGGGTGGGAAACTTGGTCTACCTGGGCAGGCCAACTATGCTGCTTCTAAAGCCGGCCAGATTGCTATGAGTCTCTCCATTTCAAAAGAAGTGGCAAAAAGAAACATTACGATCAACAATATTTGTCCCGGCTTTATTGAAACAGAACTTTTAAAAGATCTGCCTGAAGAGCAAGTTAAAGAATATAAATCACAAGTTCCTATGAAGAGATTTGGAAAAGTGGAAGAAGTCGCCCATGCAGTTCTGTTTTTTGCTTCAAAAGAAGCTTCTTACATAACCGGTGCAACTCTCGATATTGCTGGAGGCCTCAATGCTTGAAGAAATCTTAAAACACATCCCTCAGCGTGAGCCATTTCTCTTTATTGAGAAAATTGTTGATCGTACTGAAAATTCGATTACCACGTCCAAGCTTTTAACTGGAAAAGAAGACTTCTTCAAAGGTCACTTTCCGGGAGCACCAGTTTTCCCGGGTGTCTTGATGTGTGAAGCTGTTTTTCAGACAGGTGCACTGCTAATGGCGCTTAAAGGTCAAAGTGCCAATGATTCTAAAAAGGCTCTGGTCACTAGAATTCAAGGCGCAAAGTTTAAGAACATGGCAAAACCAGGAGATGAATTGATGATCACGGTTGATTTTGTCGAGATGCTTGCCAATGCTGCTTTTATGAAGGGGAAAATAACCGCCAATAGCAAGACGATCATGAGCATCGAATTTGCTGCCACAATCATTGAAAATGAGGAAGTCTAATGGATTTTCTAGGGATCAAGGATAAGACATTTTTTATCGCAGGGGTTGCCAATAAAAAAAGTGTTGCCTACTTCACAGCAAAAACTCTTTTAGAAAACGGCGCCAGATGTTTATTTTCAGTTCAAAGTGAAACTCAAGTTGATGCCGTAAAAAAACTTTTCCCTGATTGCGTAATCCTTGTTTGTGATGTTGAAAATAAAAACCACCTCAATGCCCTGCCTGGGGAGATAAAAAAACATACTGACAAATTGGATGGGCTGGTTCACTCACTGGCCTTTGCAAATTTTTCAGAAGGTCCAAGACCATTTATTGAAACCAAACGAGAAGACTATCTACAGGCGGCACAGATTTCATGTTTTTCATTAGTTGAAATTTCGAATGCTTTGAAAGAGCTATTAACTAATGAAGCATCAATCGTAACCATTTCCATCTCAAATACGAAGGCAACCTCTTACGGTTATCTTGGTCCCATCAAAGCGATGCTTGATGCAACTGTCCCCTTTTTAGCGAAATCATTCTCAGAGTTTTCAAAGACACGTGTTAATGCTATTGGTTCTGGACCTTTAAAAACATCGGCTTCTGCTGGGATTCCAGATTATATTGATAATTATCTTTATGCAGAAGAACTCACACTTCGAAAATCGAGCCTGGAGACTCAAGAAGTTGCCAACGTGGCCGCCTTCTTATTATCTCCTCGAAGCTCGGGGATCAATGCAACGACTCTTCTGGTGGATGCAGGAATGAGCTCAAATTATTTTGATCAAAATGTTGTTAAAACCTTCACAAAAAACAAGTAATTATCACACCAATGATGTTAATCATTTTTTATGAACAAACCAGCAGGCGGGTCTACTGCCTAAAGGGGAAAGACTTTTAGGGTGACAGGCCCCTTGCCTTTCATCATATCCATCAAGAGCAATAGTAGTCGCAACATTACAGAGCGCCCCTTGAAATTTTGTATCAAGTCGACACTGAGCTGATGGATGCTGCAGATTTGTGATCTGACTTACATTCTCGTCCGGGGTCATCAGGAAAACCTTAGTGACCGATTCTTTATTTGCTAATGCAACAAGAACTCTTGCATGTTCTTCAGCTGCTTTGGCAGAACGAAGGCAGATGAAATATTCTTGATCAATTCCATGTTGATCCTGACAGAGTTCTTTGACTTCATTTGGTAGCTCTAAACTTAAAGCAAAAGATTCGTTATCTTCATCTTTTCGAAGAACTTCCTTCATGCATTTTAAAGTTGAAAAATAATCGGCCTGACCTTCAGAAGATGACCAATTTGAAGTGGCCTTTCTAGGAAATCCTCCAAGGTGATGCCCTACCTCATGGCAAACAACAGAAAGATAAGCATCCTTAGTCATTAATTTATGACGAGCATATCCACCATACAAAAGAATATATCGATCACTTCCTCTGACCCCTGCAAAAGCATTGGTCTGATCATCATCCCATGCCTCTTCAATTCGAAAATTCAATCCCTTTTCCTTAAATAGGGGTATGTAGATTTTTTTAACTGAATCTATAATGTGATTATATTCTCTTTTTGTCAGGTTTCCTTCATTCACAAAAGGTATTCGAGGAAAAAACAAACTATTATAATGAATGTTTGAAGCATAGATCATGAGGACGCGAAACTTTAATTCCTCTTCAGTAATATTACAGGCAAAGACAGAGCTCACTTGGCTTAAGATTAATAGAAAAGAGAGAATAAATTTCATAGACCTTTAGCTTAGGTCATTTTTAAGGTGAAGTGAGCATAACTGTAAACTTTATGGAGTGAGCTTAATCTGGTCCCGAACCTGAAAAGTTCGCTTCAAACCTTCTTCAATACTAACCCTTGGATAATAGCCAAAATCTCTTCTGGCCTTGTCATGGGAAAAGTAATGAGACTTGCCCAAATTGAGTGCCACAAAACGGGTCATAGGTGGTTCAGGTTTTTGAATACCGGCAACCTTGAAGACCTTTTCAAGTATCCATCCTAAACGATAGGCCGCCGCCAGATCTATGCCCTTTATGACAGGTTCAATTTGCATGTATCCCAGGATTTGATTTATAAAATCCCATAATTTAACCGGTCTTTCTTGACCAACAAAATACGCCTGTCCACAAACATTTGAGGCTGGTTTTAAATGCTCAAAGGCTTGAACATGGGCAAGTGCCGCATTTTCGACATAAATGATGTCCACTAGATTTTCACCATCACCGACAATTCTTAGTTTTCCTTCTTTCCCTTTCTGAATAACCCGTGGAAACAAATGCGGATCCCCTGGGCCCCAAATCAAATGCGGCCTGATGGCACAAGTCAGAAAAGTCTGAGAATTATTTTTTTGAAGAACCAATTTTTCGGCCATGGTTTTGGTTTCTGCGTACGGAGTAAGATGCTCTTGGGGATAAGGGATATCCTCATTAACCCCCAATAGATCATCTTTACCAAACACAACCGAAGGAGTTGAAGTATACACAAAACGTCTTACTCCATGGGCTTGAGCTGCTTCTAGGAGATTTTTGGTTCCAGTATAATTGATATCCAGATAATCCTGATATCGTCCCCAAACTCCGGCCAAAGCGGCAACATGAAAAACAGCATCAAATCCAGCAGCCAGTGCCCTTTCAAGATCTGCGGCCTTAGTGAGATCACCCTTGATTGTAGGTACCCCTAAATCCTCCAGGTGATTATAGTTATGACGAGAAAAATTAGTCACAATGTACTGAGGATTTTTAAGAAGTTCTTTGATGATGTAAGTTCCTAAAAACCCCCCACCACCGGTAACAAGTATACGCATGACTAAATATTATATAGATATATTAGTATAACTCAAGGCTCAGTGGTTTACTTTCTATTCCTATAAAAAAGGCAGCTTTAATCACGCCAAAAAGCATTGGTAAATACCATCAGAAGATGCATCATATCCTGTCTCTGCCAAAGATAAGGCCGAAGCCTTTGAAAGGCGTGATGCTCTAAACTAGCTGTAATCTACTGATGATTTGTCAGACCAGAGAAGTTTAGTGCGCTCATCACGCCAAACCTCAAACTTAGCTGAGCCATTATCTAAATTCTTGTCTTTAGCTTTATTGACACATGAAGTGAGGATTGAGGGAAGTACAAATACGAGTATAAAGAATTTAATATCATAAGGTCCCTTATCGTTCTTATTGATTTAAATCTTTGAAACTGCCCTAAATTATTGGTGCTGGGATCTCAAATTCCCCTGTGAATTCTGTGACTTAGTTAAGTTGAAAATCGCTAGCCCTAAAAAATCTCTCATAAAATGTTAAGAACCTTGTTTTATCGCTCTTAAGAAAAGTTTGATTCC
>CAMASK010000015.1 GCA_945860895.1 Bacteriovorax stolpii | reverse complement strand
TCCAATTCCAGCCTCAGTTCCAAATGCAGACCACTTGTTCCCACATTTTATTGTAAATTATTTTCCTACGGGACTTCGAGGAATTATGGTGGCAGGTGTTTTAGCTGCGACTATGAGTGTGTTGGATTCAACCATCAATGCTTTATGTGCTACATTCTATAATGATATTTTTCCAAATCGAGATGTAAAAAAGCTTAAACTCTATGGCTTTTTAGACTCGGTGCTGGTGGCAGGCTTAATTCTTACCGTGGCGATTATAGCTTCGAGTAATGATGGATTATTACTATTGGGTCTTAAAGCTCAGTCCTGGACAGGTGGATCGCTTCTTGCGTTATTTACGAGCAAAGTCATTCTAAAAAGATGGTTCCAATATCGTCTTACTCCGGCCAGTGTTATTGGGGCATACCTTTGCGGAATGAGTGGTGTATATCTAAATACGCAAGTTTTACAATGGGATTGGAATCTCAATGTTTATTGGGGATTTGTCCTCAGTATCATTTTTCTAAAAATATACTGTGCCGTTAAACCAATGAAGCCAATGAACGCTTAGTTTCACCTTTAGGAATTGCTGAAAGAAGAGTGCGTGTATACTCTTCTTTGGCATTCTTATAGATTGAGCTCGCTTTATCCATTTCAATGATTTGACCTGCGTTCATCACACCAACTTCATCAGCAATAAAATTTACAACACTTAAGTCGTGTGAAATGAAAACGTAAGTAAGACCAAATTCTGACTGAAGATCTAAAAGTAGATTTAATACTTGCGCCTGAATCGAAACGTCCAACGCTGAAACAGATTCATCACAGATCACAAATTCCGGGCGAAGCATAAGGGCTCGGGCAATACAAATACGTTGTCTCTGACCACCAGAAAATTCATGAGGATATCGGTTCATTTGGCTCGCATTTAGCCCTACTTTCTCAAGTAGTTCACGGGCCATATTATATCTTTGATTCTTATTACCACCCTCATTGTGGATTACTAAAGGCTCCATTAGAATGTCGGCAACAGTCATGCGTGGGTTCAAAGAGGAATAAGGATCCTGGAAAATGATCTGCATTTTCTTACGAAGAAGTCGCATCTCTTCATGGCCTATATTGGTGATGTCCTTACCGTCATAAATAATATTTCCCGCAGAAGGCTCAACCAGTCTGAGGATGCTTCTGCCAAGAGTTGTTTTGCCACAACCCGACTCGCCTACTAAACCAAGTGTCTGCCCTTTTTTTAATTTAAAACTTACATTATTAACAGCTTTAAAGTGATCAACAGTTCTGCCAAAAATTCCCCCTTTGATTGGGAATTGTGTCACAAGATTTTTTACTTCCAGAAGAACCTTCTGACCATGATCAATGAAATTCTCTTTTTCATAAACTTCTATACGTGATGCAGGAACTTGTTTCTCTTTTCCATCTTCAGTCATGAAATCACTGACTGTTAAAAGTCGTTTTGGATTTGCTCCCAGCTTAGGTCGACAGGCGAGCAAACCTTTCGTGTAAGGATGATGAGCTTCAGTAAAAATAGCATTCGCATTATTTTTTTCAACAATATTTGAGCGGTACATCACCACCACATCATCAGCGATGTCACCAATAACACCAAGATCGTGAGTAATGAACATCATACTCATTTTTAACTCTTGTTGGATTTTGTGCATGAGTTCCAGAACTTGTTTTTGAATCGTTACATCCAGAGCAGTTGTCGGTTCATCTGCAATTAAAAGTTTCGGATCACAAGAAATTGCCATAGCAATCATCACACGTTGTTTTTGACCACCTGACATTTCATGCGGATACTTATGAGCACTAGCAGAAGGATTGGGAATACCAACTAGATTCATTAGATGAACCGCTTTGTCCCAGGCTTGGCGATTGGAAACATTCTTATGAATGCGAATAGCCTCTGCAATTTGATCTCCCACTTTGAAAACAGGATTCAAACTAGTCATAGGTTCCTGAAAAATCATTGAAATCTGATTTCCTCTCAGATCACGCATCTGATTATCATTGCACTTTAGAAGATCAACTCCATTGAAGAAAATTTCCCCTTGAGGAATTTTTGCAGCAGGTTTTTGCAGAAGGCCCATTACGGCAAGTGAGGTAACACTTTTACCTGATCCAGACTCACCCACGATTCCAATCGTTTTTCCCGCTGGAATGTCAAATGAGACATTATTAACCGCTCTAACCAAACCCTCACCGGTCTGGAATTCTACAACAAGGTTTCTTACTGAAAGCAGTGATGTTGAAGTCATTTTCTATTTTCCTTTTAGCTTAGGATCGAGAGCATCACGTAATGCATCCCCTAATAAATTAAATGCCAGAACAACTAAAAACATGGCAATAGTAGCTCCCGCTAACTGCCACCAGACTCCGCGGGCAAGTTCTAACTTCGCATCGTCAATCATCGTTCCCCAACTTGGCTCCCCTTGAACGCCTAAACCAAGATAAGACAGAATAACTTCTGACTTAATCGCGATCTGGAATTGAAGAGAAGTATTAATGATTACGATGTGACTAACATTTGGTAGGATGTGAAGAAAGAGTTTTCTCATATGACCTCCACCAATGGCAGTGGCTGCCTGAACATACTCTCGTTCTTTATGCTTCATTACTTCTCCACGAATCAAACGACAAAGTGTAACCCAGCTAGTTGCACCCAAAGCAACATAGATAGCAAATAAACCTTTGCCCAGTATCATCGTAATGGAAATAAGCAACATGATATTTGGAATTGAAGAGAATGTAGTATAGAGCCATGTAATGATGTCATCTACCCATCCGCCAAAATATCCTGCTAGTGCGCCTAGAATTACTCCAATTGGTATTGCTATGAGTGAAGTAGCCAGTCCTACCGACATGGCAACTTGAGTACCGCGGATGACTTTAGTTAAGACACTTCTTCCAAAAATATCGGTTCCAAAAAAATGCTCTGCACTCGGAGGAAGATTAGAAGTTCCCACTTCTTGGGCCCAGTCAGCAGCAATGAGACCAGTTGCTGAAAGTAGTGCAATGAGACTGTAAATCAAAACTATGCCCAATGAAATCATGGCCCATTTATCTTTGGACAATGTTTTAAAAGCATCTTTCCATATTGAGTTTTTTTTCATCTCATCACCTACTTCAACTTCACGCGTGGATCGGCCACGGTATAAAGAATGTCTGAGATTAAACCAAAGATGATATACATAACACTTGAGAGTATTGCCATCGCTTTGATCACAGGAAAATCAGAAGAATTTAATGCATTCAAAGTCATGCCACCTAGACCAGGAATACTAAAGAAGCTTTCGAGCAGAAGTGCACCTAAGATCAGAAACGGCAACTGAATCACTACATAAGTTATGATCGGGATCATGGCATTTCTTAAAACATGCCTCATGAGAATGGTTAACTCTGAAAGCCCTTTTGCACGGGCCGTTCTTACATAGTCTTGATAGATTTCATCTAAAATAATTGTTCTGAAAAAGCGAACATCAGGTCCCAAACTTAAAAGGATCCAGATTATAGCGGGTAGAGCAATATAAGGAACAAAATCCGGAAAACCAAATTCAAATCCTGAAATCTCAAACCACCCTAACTTAAAGGCTAAAAACCATTGAAAAAACAGGATGTATGCCAATGCAGAAATACTCATACCTGCAATACAAAGAAAACGAATAAATAAATCAATTCCTTTGCCCCGGTAGTAAGCAACAAAAAGAGAAATAATTAGCGAGAAGACTGTAGAAAGAAAAAATGCTGGTATGGACAAACACAATGAAGGATAAGCACCCTGCCTAATCATGTGGGTTATTTCTTGCTTAGTAGCCCATGAACGTCCAAAGTCAAAAGTAAAAGCTGACTTCACAACATCCAAATATTGGGCAAAAGCAGACTTATTTAATCCCAACGTTTCTCTCAATTCAGCCATCTGCCTTGCAGTAGCATTTTTTCCCAGTAGAACTGCTGTAGGATCTCCGGCCACTAAATTGAACAACACAAAAATAATAAGGCTCACTCCCAACAACACAGGAATCATGTATAGGAGCCTTCTGAGAATATACTTAGCCACTTACTACCTTTTAGAACTTTTTCGATAACTCTTTTTTAACTTCTAGATCAACATTCAAATATTGGAATTGAGAATGATTGAATTCCATAAATTTGTAATTTTTGAGCCATGCCTGTGAAAGGTAGAATTTAGTACGGTGAAAACCAAAAATCCATGGACTCTCGTTTGCAATCATTTCATTCATTTTTTCATAAAGTGCATTCCTCTCAGGACTCTCCTGAAGAATCGTAGCTGTTTTGAAAAGATTATCGAAATTCGGATTACAGTAGTTAGACCCATTTGAACCAGGTGAAGAATTTGGGCAGTAGAGTAGTCCAAGGAAATTTTCAGCATCAGGATAATCAGCTCCCCAGCCCATTGTGTACATTTGATGCTGACGCTTAGTGACCTTGTTAACTAGCTCTGGCCAGGTATTCATCCCTACTTTAATTTTGATTCCAACTTTAGATAGATTTTTAGCAAAGTGTTCAATGACTTGACGGGCAACTGTTTCATTACGCGTTTGAACTGTAATAAAGGGAAGTCCCTTTCCATTCGGAAAACCGGCCTCAGCTAAAAGCTTCTTCGACTGGCCCACATCAAATTTAACATATGGGTTTTTAAAATCTTTACGGTATCCACCAAGACCTGGTGGGATAACACTCTGAGCTTCAAGTGCAGCGCTATTGTAGAAAAGCTTATTAGCTTCTTCACGATTCCACGCCATAGACATGGCCTGACGAAGTTTTTTGTTTTTAAACAAAGGATCATCGTGATTGAAAGCAAAAAATGTAGTGTCTAACTGAGGATTAGCAAAAAGACGAATACCTTTTCCCTTTAATTCTTCAGACAGTTCTTTTCCACCAATAACGGCTTGGTCAAAGTTATCTTTAGGAATCTCCAATAGATCAGCTTTAGCTTTTTGAAATGATAACCACTTCGGCTGAGATTGAACCACGATGTCTACGATGATTTTATCAACCATCGGTATTTTCTTGCCAGCGTCTGCTAATAAGCCAAGCTTATCATCGCCTTCTTCACCTTCAGATGGATAAAATTTTTCGCGGAAATTTGGATTTTTAGTGTAAACAATACGATTAGACTGTTCAAAGACGGGAAGAATAAAAGGTCCTGTTCCAACCGGATGATTCAAAAATTCTTTTCCAAAATGATCAACAGCTTCTTTAGCAACGATAAATGAATATGGCATGGCCAGAGCGTATAAAAATTGCGGATAAGGTTTTTTTAGTTTTATGATTAGTGTGTAATCATCGATTTTTTTCAAGCCTTCAATTTCTTCATCATAATTGGTTGCTTCAAGAGGAGCATTTTTATCTTTCCACTCATTCAAGCCTATAATCTTATCATCAAATAACCACCAGCCTTTGGCCTGGAGTTTTGGATCAGCTAGTCTCTTTAAGGAATAAAGAATGTCATCAGACTTCAGTTCACGACCTTTACCGTCTTTGAAAGCAGGACTGTCATGAAACTGCACACCTTTTTTGAACTTGAAAGTATAAGTAAGTCCATCGGCACTTACTTCAGGAAGAGATTCTGCAAGGTTTGGCATTAGTTCGTAAGGACGCTTTAATGGATGGAACTCAAATAAGCCTTCGTAAACTTTTCCCATTTCATTTCCTGAATACATATCAGATGCATGAATCGGATCAAATCCAGCAATGGCTTCAGGAGAAATTAAATGTAATTCACGCTCATCAAAATTTCTATCTTTAGAGCAACCCCAAGACAAAAATAGAATTCCATAAAATAACAGGACTAAACTTTTCATCTTAAGAAGCTCCTAAAAATTATATATCAGTATTGTAAGCGTATCCTCTATTTAATCACTACAAAAAGGGTAAGTATCTGACAAGAGGTGCTTTCTGCCACCGTTACAGTCAACTATTCACTTTATTTTAGTTCCAAAAAAGTTCAAGCGACAATAATGTTTCTTGGGTTTGGGAAGGCTTCTTCGAATGAAGAAAAATATTACCCCTGCGAAAGATAGACCCTGTAAGATTTTGAGCAATATATTCAATTTCAAAATCTGAAGATAATAATTTTTTAAATGAGAGCTCTTCTGACTTAGCCTCAACCACATAAGAAGAATTCCCTATTTTGCATTCATTACCGTGACATGTGACTTTTAAATTTAGCTCTGCATGAAGTACTAAACGCATCATACGTCTAAGCTCTATTAGAAAAATTTTTGCCAATTTGGGAGATTTTTTCTGTGATCGAAGATAATCAGCAATTCCCTTTTCGATCCTTGCTTCGAGACTTTCTTCAAGATCACCCGCAACTTTTTCCTGACTGAGGTTCTTTAATAATAGAATCTCCTCACCATGCAGAGGAATATTTGCTGCCAGAATCCAGTCATGATTTTCTTTTAAGACTGCTTCAAAACCAAATAAGTATTGATGATGATTAATACCTAGTCGACCTTTGCCTTCGCCAGTGCCTTTAAGGTAATTAATGAGTTCTTCAATCTTCTGACCTTTAAGTGTTGAACCAACGAAAAAAGCACAAGAGGAAAATTGAATTAAGATAAGACTTAAAAATATTCTTAGTAACATGATTATATGTTAATGCGAATTTCTCTCTTAGTCCAGTTTACCTGAAGCAGGAATACGATCAGTTTCTAGCTTTTCAAGAGTGGCCATAATTTCATTCCGATCATAAGACAGGCGAACATATTTCAGGGCAGTCTCTAGATACGATTTAGCTTTTACAAAATTTTTGAGCTCTGTATGAATAGTTGCCAGATGCTTTAAAATTTCAATATCATCAGGGACCTTAGAGTGAGCAATTTGTAATTCAGAGAGAGCTTTTTTGACATCGCCTTTTTTATAGTAATACCAGCCTAACGAATCACGAATATACCCATCATCAGGATTAATCTTAAGGGCATTCTGTATATATTCATAGGCTCGATCTAATTCATTTCCGCGAACCAGCATTGAATATCCCAGAAAATTCCAGGCATGTGCGTTTTTAGGTTCTTTCTCGATAATACCCATTATAAGACTTGTTGATTCATCAAACTTTTTTTCTTTTTCATAAAGATTGGCGAGATAAAATTTATGTTGTGTTGAAAATTTTTTTTCTTCCTGAACAACCATCAGAGTTTCCATAGCTTTTCTAAACTGATTTGTAGCTTCATAAAAACCAGCCTTGATGACACTAAATTCAACTTGCAGGTCCTTGTGATCTTCCAGATTCTTATTAATAAATGTCAAAAACTTAACCTGGTTTTTAGTACCTTCTTCCTTTGAATGCTCATTTTGAGCAAGAGTAGATAACATTGTTGCCATTTGAACCGAACTATCTGTATAGAGGCCACTACTTGAAGGGATTTGATTGAAATATTCAATTGATTCTTCCAATTGATCCATTTCCTGATGAATTGCTCCTAAATAATAGAGAATTTTATCAGACTGAGGGGCAGCGCTAAGGAGATCTTTAAAAATTGAAATGGCTTCATTATATTTTTTTGCATCAGTATAAAGAACACCAAGCTTAACTTTCAAATTCAAATTATCTGGTTCAATGTCTATTAATTGTTCTGCATAAGGAATTACTTCTTGATATTTCTCTTGATTGAACAGAACCTGCACGATTCTATTCAGGATGGAAGTATCATCTGGACTAACTTCTAAATGCTTCTTATAGATTTTAATCGCTGCTGCAAATTTTTCTTTTTCTTCATATATAATTCCCAATGCATTCACTGCCTGAGAGAGCCCTGGCTGCTTCTTATGTGACTTCTCAAAATGGCTAACTGCCTTATCAATTTTTCCCTGATCAATGCTTAATTTGCCAAGATAATAGTCGTAAATCCCACTCTTAGGATTTTTTTTAGCACAATCAATTAACTGATTCTCTGCTTTGACCAATTGTTTTTTTAAAGCATGAGCCTTCCCTAAGAAGATACAGGCGTCTTCATTTTCAGGATTTTGGGCTAAAAGTTTTTTATAGAGAGTCCATGCCTTATCTTCTTTATCAAGACCTGTATAAACACCTGCTAAAATCATCCCTACTTTTTCTTCTCCAGAATTCTTATAAATTTTTTCTAATACGATCTGAGATTCTTCCAAACTACCAATGCGAATTAGACTAATGGCATATTTTTTTTGAATAAATTCATCTGTCGGAGCAAGTTCACTAACGTATTTAAACAATACCGCAGCCGTTGTATGATCACCTTCCAGTAATGACATATTAGCTTTGAGAAAAAGATCACTCGCTAAATAATTTGTTGCCTGTTGATTCGTTTTGGCCTGAGCAACCATTTGTTCAAGTCTTCCTGATGCGATCGTCAGTGCATCTTTGTTTAGTCTTTCCATTTGCTCAGGAGTTAGATCAGTGTATTTATCTTGGTGATCAGGAAGATGGGAACAACTCATAAAGCTGATTGGTAGAGATAGAAGAACTAAAAATAAACAAGCTCTCATGGGCATCCTGTCTGATCAGAGGTCACTCGATTAACCTCTTTTTGATCTAATCGGCATACGAGCCCCGCTTTTTTAGGAATATAGATTTTTAACGCGCTTCTCAGCAAGCCACAGGAAAAATACGTAAGTATCTAATTTTATGGAACACACCTCAAGGCAAAAGGGAAAAAATTACCGTCTTAAGGATAAATTTTTTTCCTAATGAATTATTTTTGACTGAACGAGTTGACTTGTTTGGTGGGGATTAGTAAAACCACCCCGAATCGTTTGTGATGTCGCCAGTGCGCAAAAACAAAAGTTCTTTGTGCCTAGCTTCTCGCTCGAAACTAATTAACAAATATACCTTTAAAATGATTTAAATGGGTATAACCACAAATAGGGGAATTAACATGAAAGACGTACGTATCATCAAGCGTTACCAGAACCGCAAGCTCTACGACACTTTCCAAAGCTGCTACGTAACTCTTGAAGAGATCGCTCAGATCGTTCGCGAAGGTCACGAAATCCAAGTGATCGATAATAAGTCTAAGAACGACATCACTTATATGACTCAGATTCAACTTTTGTTCGATCAAGAGAGAAAGTCTCTTAAGCCAGGTAACGTTGAACTTCTTAAGCGCGTAATCCGCTCTGAAGAAGGCACTCTTACTGGCTACATCCAAGCGTTAGAAAGCAAATTGAACCTCACTTTCGAAGTTCCTGCCGCTACTGAAGCTGCTATGCCTTTCATGGCTACTAATTTGAATTCTTCTATGGAAAATTCAACTACTCTGAACTAATCTAAGGTTCATGAGTAACAAAAAATTTAGCATTATACTCATGGCCCTTGTGGCCATGAGTTGTTTTAAGAGCCCTCTTTCCTTTGCCCAGCAAGTGAATGACCCCACTTCGGTTAATTCTGGCGTCCCCCCTACGATACCCAGCTACAAGATCAAAACTCCAAATACTAAAAAGCAAATGCTTGAAGATAAATCTGTAAAATCTGAAGAGAATGATGATCTTGAGTCTGAAGAAAAATATGATTCGGCTAAAAATAATTCTCAAACTGGATCTGGTCTTCGTAGACTTCAGCAGCACGGACTTGGCTTTGGCTTAGGTGAAACTTTCCTCCTTGGAAATTATGCTAAGAATGGCTCTGATAAAATCACACTCGATATACTCTATAGCTATGCCGCCAGTTACTCATTTGACTTACTTTTAAATGCTCATATGTCTGAGCATAAAGATAAAAATGATCGAATGAAATTGATGGGACTCACAAGTTCAATTAAAGGGCGCTTCGTTGAATATGATAATTTTTCACCTTACTTCTTAGGTGGACTAGGGTTTTATGCTCCTCAAGCCAAGAGGAAAGTTGGCGATGATCAGGAATGGTCAGATCGCAAAATCACTTTTGGATTAAATTTTGGTGGCGGTGTTGAACTTAGATTAAATGAACATTATGTTGTTGGTGTATTGGGACAAATGCACTGGCCATTTGCCATAGAACAGAATGAAGGCTCAGATATTAAGGGTTATTATTTTAAATTACTAATTACCGGAATGTACCTCTTCTAAAGAAGATTTAAACATGATTGTAACTCCTGCCCGTCTCTACATTTTCACTGGCAAAGGCGGCGTGGGAAAAACCACGCTCAGCAAATCTTTTGTCAGATATCTTGTTGAACATGATCATGAAGCTGTTTATCTCACATTTAAAAATCAAGCACTGAGTGAAATTCATAAAGATATTACGACCGAAACAGAAACTGATGGTATCCGCGAAATAGCATTAGATCTCGAAGAATCGGCCAGAGGTTATATTGAACGCAGGCTCAACTCAAAAATCATAGCTAAATGGATTGTAAAAACTCCCTTTTTTAGAGCTCTGATTAATATGGTTCCAGGATTTAATTATTTAATTTATCTGGGAAAAGTTCTTGAGATGGGTAAGGAAAATCCTCGACTTATAGTGGTTCTGGATGCCCCGGCTTCAGGACATGCCTTGACCATGGTTGAATCCACTACAAATTTTCAGCATATCTTTGAATCAGGTTTAATCTTTGAAGACACACATAAAATGCTGTCTCGTTTAAATGATCCAACTTACACTAAAATTCATATCATCAGCCTGCCAAGTCAAATGTCCTGGCAGGAAGCCATTGAACTCAAATCAGGTTTGGTAGAACGTACTCCTGTTCAAGTTGGCATTACCGTTAACAATTGCCTCTATTCATTAGTTGAGCAAAATCTCTCAGATTTGCCCTCTGGGTTAAGGGATAAGGCCATAAACGAAAAAAATCTCATTGATGAGCACCGCGCAGAGATGCAATGCATTCTGCCACACTCATTAGGTATAAATTCTAAGACTATAGAGTTGGATTTAGTAGGTTCTCTGTCGAATCTCATATAAAATCCCAAAGTGTCCATAATCACTAAATCGTTTGAAGTATTTTGCGGAACTGGAGGAGTTGGTAAAACCACTCTTGCCACCTCTCGTGCTCTTGCTCAGGCAAGCAATGGATTGCGCGTGCTTTTAATTACTATTGACCCCGCCCGTAGGCTTAAAGATCTTTTGGGACTTCAGGGTGATGCAATTGGTGTCGTGACTGAAGTGGAAGTTAATAACATAAAGCTTGATGCCTTATTAATGTCTCCAGAGAAAACAATCCAAAGAATGGCAAAAAAAAATAATACTCCAGATCTTGCGACTAATCGGATTATAAAAATATTGTCACGACCTTATGGTGGCATGAATGAAATCCTGTCTTTAGTAGAAGTCCAGATGCAATTTGATTCTGGAAAATATGATGTAATTGTTTTGGATACACCCCCAGGAGCTCATTTCCTGGATTTTTTAGAGGGCCTAGGAAAAATAAAATCTTTCTTTGATCAAAGCTTCATTGAATTATTCAATTACTTTGGAAGCAAGACGGCCAATGCTGGTAAAAAAGTTTTCGGGTTTGGAATAATCAATCGTGTAATATCAAGTGGAGTAAAAAAGCTTCTTGGTTATCTTCAAAATGTGACCGATGCTAATTTTATTGAAGATTTTATCCGAGCTGTACAAGTTATCTATCAGTCTAAAGATGCTTTCCTAAAGGGCTTAAGTCTTCAAGACAGATTGAAATCAAAATCAGAATGCAATTGGTTTTTGGTTACTTCTGTTGAGCAAGGTAAAGCTCAGGAAGCCATTGAGATGAAAGCTCATGCGACACATTTTATTCATCAAGATCATTTCTTGGTTTTAAACAAGTGCTTAGAACAAGAAATGAGTGAATGGAATCCGGAACAAAAAAATCTTAAAGCTCTAAAGGCGTCGTTAGATGGACGCGAAAAAGAATTGAAAAAAATCCTGAAATCATCCTTCCCTGTAGTTCTTGAATTTCCGGAAGTCATGAGCCTTGATCCTGTGGAGCATGTAAATAATCTTACAAATAAATGGAAATCATATGCCGTCCTATAAAGTTTCAAATAAAATTGAACTCGAACAGTTCATTTGTCACAACTGGAACGAGGTCAATCAGTGGATAGATAAGGAACAAAGTAAGGTCATACAACCACTAACTTCAAGTGTTGATGTAAGAGAAAGCAAATTTAAATTTGCTCCGGTTGATCACAATATGTATCCAGCTGGGTTTAACAATATTTGTAGTAAGGATCTTCTTCACTGTGCTGATCGCTTTAAAGAAGCATTTGATTTAGTTATGCCAAATCTAAAGAGAGTTGGACTTCTGCCAGAATCTCATACAAAAAATAAATTCTATCTAGATCATCTTCATAAACTAAAAGCAACTATTGAAATGGCCGATACAGAAGTAATCCTTTTCTCTCCAGATAAAAATCTTTTTAAAGATCATGGCTCATCTAAACTTGAGCTTGAATCTCAATCTGGGCATCATATTTTGATTCATGAAGCTCAAGTCATGGATGGAAAATTTCAAAGCATGAGTCCAGAAATAAAATTTGATTTTGATATTATCGTATTAAATAATGACCAATCAAATCCTTTACCTGTTGATTGGAAAACAATTCAGACTCAGGTTCATCCTTCTCCATTTGTTGGTTGGTATAAACGTCAAAAAAACCACCATTTTAACCTTTATAAAGATGTGGCGAATGCCTTTGCGGCCAACTTTGGCATTAATCCTGACTTGATACAGGCCCATTTTTCGACTGTCGATGGTGTTGATTACAATACTAAAGAAGGCCTGGATGCACTGGCTAAAGAAGTTGATAAACTCTTGGCAACTCTACCTCCAGAATCTTCGGTTTTTGTGAAAGCTTCCCAAGGGACTTATGGCATGGGGATATCAGTTGTTTCCTCAGGCGAAGAAATCAAGAACATGAACAGGAAAGTTCGAAATAAAATGGATGTTGGAAAAAATAATCTAAAATTTACCTCCGTGCTCATTCAGGAGGGTGTCGAAACTATTGTAAAATATGATGATGCCCCTGCAGAAGTCACCATTTATCTGGTGAATGGGAAAAGCACAGGTGGTTTTATGCGAACCAACCCACTCAAAGGAACGCAGGCAAATTTAAATTCTCAAGGGATGATTTACCAAAAACTTTGTTTATCTGATGTCAAACAAGATTGTGATCATAAAATAAAAGAAGCGGTCTATTCAGTCATTGCCCGGCTCTCAACACTTGCCGCTTCTCATGAATTGAAAGAGTTAATGGAGTAATAATGAAAGAAATGAAATTTGAAACTAAAGTCATCCATGTCGGTGGTGAGCCTGATCCGGTTACAGGGGCCATCATGCCTCCTATTTACCAGACTTCAACTTATGTTCAATCTTCCCCCGGTGAACACAAAGGATATGAGTACACTCGCTCTCACAACCCGACCAGAACACGTCTTGAAGAATGCCTGGCATCTTTAGAAAATGCCAAACACTGTCTGGTAACTGCCAGTGGTCTGTCCGCATCTTCTTTAATCATGCACATGCTCCCCAAAGGATCCAAGATTTTATGCGGAGATGATGTTTATGGCGGAACATATCGTCTTTTCTCAAAAGTGTTCCCTGAAATTCATGAATATAAATTTGTGGATACCACAAATTTAAAGAACCTTGAGAAAGAATTAGAGACTTTTAAACCAGCACTTATCTGGCTTGAAACTCCTACTAATCCTCTGCTTAAGATTTCTGACATCAAGGCGATAACGACTATGGCGAAAAAAGTAAAATCACTTGTGGTGGTTGATAATACTTTTATGAGTCCTTTCTTCCAGAATCCTCTGGATCAGGGCGCAGATATTGTTCTTCATTCAATGACTAAGTTCATTAACGGTCATTCGGATGTGGTTGGCGGAGCGATGATGTTTAATTCTGATGAAATTCGTGAAAAACTTTTCTTCTATCAAAATGCCATTGGTCCATGTCAATCACCTTTTGATAGCTGGCTTGTTCTTAGAGGAATTAAAACTCTTGCTATTAGAATGCGTGCTCATGAAAAAAATGCCACGAAACTTGCTTACTTCCTTGAAACTCATCCTAAAGTAGAGAGAGTAGTCTACCCTGGACTAAAATCACATCCCCAGCATGAACTAGCGAAATCTCAAATGAAAGGTTTTGGAGGAATGATTACATTCTTCTTGAAAGGCGGAATTGAAGAGTCCCGTAACTTTCTTGAGAATGTGAAACTTTTCGCTCTGGCCGAGAGCCTTGGAGGAGTTGAAAGCTTGGTTGATCATCCTGCCATTATGACTCATGCTTCAATTCCAAAAGCAGTGAGAGAAGAGCTCGGCATCTTTGATAACTTGATCAGATTATCTGTTGGTATAGAAGATGCCGATGATTTAATTGCTGATTTAGAATACGCTTTCAGCAAAGTTAAAAAGTAGCAGATGTCTGTACTTGATAACCTTCAGTCTTAGTTGTTTTATCATTACCTTTCCCCTGTGATTCTTCAGGAATTGCAGGGGTAGCAGGAGACTCAACTTCCTTGGCTTTTTCGATAAAGATATCTGGAACTTCAGTGTAACGGCTGAAAACAACTGAATCATTTAGATATTTTTTTAATAATAAATAGCTGCAATAAGTTTTACCATGATTAGAATTCAAATTATCGCGATCACCTTCAGCGAAAATTAAACCATCATCCTGAATAACATCCATCATAGTAAAATATTGTGAGCAAAAATCGCTGGTATCACGAGACTTATCTTTGTTTATACACTCAGCTTCTTTTTTTGCCACATCAACACCCGTAGCAGAAGTTACTTTGATGTGTATGGGTTCACGACAAACATCGATAATCCATTCTTTAGGTAAATATTTCTTATGTGTAATGTGAATGATGCAATTCTTTTTAATAATTACAAATTCTTGCTTCAAAAGACCAAAAAGAGGTCCTTTTTGAATCATCTTCATATTGTAATTAGAATCAAGACAGCTTTTTGAGCTGAAACGAGTTTGAGCAAATAATGAGCTCATTGTTAAAATTAAAATAAAACTAAATTTTATGAATACCATGACGGTTTACCTCCATCATTACTACCGTTGCATCCTTACTCAGAAATTCTGCTTCTTTGACTAAACTTAGTTGCAAGAAGAGTTCCATCAAAAGATCGGACTGTGGCAGCCGATGATGACCTTTTAAAAATGAATATAACTCTAGTTTAATACGACCTTCTTTCCAATTAAATAGAAATCCTGGAGAGAATACAATCATTTTTTCGCCCTTTACCATTTGGTAAGGCAAAGATTCTTTTAAATCTTGAGAGGCATTTAGTCCAAGGTCGATTTGTCCATTGAGATGGCTATAAAATTCAAATTTTCCCCAACCCGAAGCCTTAAGAGTTAGATGAGATATATCAAGCTCTAAAATCACGATTTCAACTTCAGATTTCTTTTTCCTGGAGCCATTAATGGCCTGAATCTCATTTTTTGCATCCCGCAAAAAAGCTTCTTCCTTAAAGTCTTTTTGCTTGTGTAAATTCAAAACGCCGATCAGCGAGCTTGAAATTAAATAAGACTGACTTGAGATAAATATTTGATAAATTTTGTTACCAGTTTGATGAAGATCATAAAACTCTCCTCCACCACCGTCTCCAGAAGCGTATTTATTTAAGAAAGAAATTCCCTTTATTTCATCACTGCGCTTGGGAATTAAAATTTCATGAATTTTTTTAGCTTTGAGCATTTCGTTCTCGGCCACCTGTAAGGCCAAGTCTAATTCCTGGCTGAATTTAACAAGATGAGACTGAAGAGCTTTCTGTTCAGATAGTAGGGTCCATAAAAACTGCATTTGATTAGAAAGCATAGTCCAATCAAGCTGTGGCATTGGAAGAGCATATTGACCGATAATTTTAGTTAAAAATGCAGCCTGATCTAGAACCCATGTATGTGCTTTGTCATTTTTCTGCTCATGGAAAAAAATGACACCTAAAAAAGTATTTAGCATGGTTTTAAATTTTTCTTCAAGCTCAGGATGATTTAAAACCGACTGAGTATCGACTAAAAGTATGTCAGCCTTTCTACTCAAGGGAAGTTCACATAAGCTTTTGATGTCCAGGATCTTGTGTTCATCATAAAAATCAAAAATTTTAAATCCTTGATCTTCCAACTGTTTATCCAGAAAGCCACGCTCATCTAATATGACCATTTTCACGCCTTAAACCCAATATTTTCAAACTCTTATCTTCTTTATCAGGGCTTCCCCTATTTTACAGTTTATTTTTCGGCAAAACAACCGAAGAGAATTTATAGAGTGAAACCATTTTTGGCCTTCACTACGTTTTTGAGTTGGATGAACTTATGAAAAAAAATAATGTCTTTGAATTGCCGTCACTGACTACTGCCCTTTCCCTTCTGGGCATGGCGGGACAAGTTGAGCAGCTCAAAAACGAGAATCGTCAGATCAGCGAACAAGCAGCTAAAATTATTTTGAAAGCGTTGGATGCCAAAGATAGTTATACTTTTGGCCATAGCATGCGCGTTGCCTATTTTTCATTAGTTACTGGTACTGAAGCAAAACTATCTTCATCTGAAATGTATGAACTGGAACTATCTGCGATTTTCCATGATATTGGAAAAATCGGAACACCAGATGCTGTTCTCAATAAGCCCTCGCGCCTTTCTGAAGCTGAATTTCAAATTATGAAACAGCATCCAGAGCAAAGCTGGGAAATTTTAAAAGATTACCCTCAATTTGAAAAAATTGCTTCCAATGCCCGTTTTCATCATGAAAGATTTGATGGTAAAGGCTATCCTCTAGGACTCAAAGGTGAAGAGATACCTCTGGCAGCAAGAATTATTCTAATTGCCGACACCTTCGACGCAATGACCTCAACTCGTCCCTATCGTAAAGGGTTGCCTTACGAAGTCGCTTTTGATGAACTTATCCAATTTTCAGGAACTCAATTTGATTCAAATCTAGTAAAAATGTTCATTTCTGGCATGAAGCAAGAAGCCCTTAAAAATGAAGAAGAATTTTTTATTCCGTTAATGGACAAAAAGTTTAATAAGAACGCTGCTTAATTTCCCTTACAAAATCCTGTCTTGGCATTAGAAGAAACCACACGATTCTGCATTAATTCGCAGCCTTTTTGATTCGTGTATACATTAAATGGATAGCATTCAATTACTTTTTTGCTGTAAGTGACTGAAGAGAAATTATCTTCACAAACTTTAAAGCTTGGTGCATCGACACAAGCCCAGTGCTTACCTGTACAGTTATAAACCAAACCTCGGCCTCTATATTCATAATCTGGTGGACCAACGTATTCTTTTTTAACTTCTTTAGGCTTATTCTTTTTTACTTCTTTTTCTAAATCTTCCAGAATTTTTTCGGTTAAATCATCGCTTGATTCTGCAACTTGGCCATCAACCGAATCTACTGTTTTAGGGGCTTCAATTGTCTCATCTGGTTTTTCAGTAGTTGTTTCTGTAGTTGTTTCAACTGGTGTCTCAGTAACAGTGTTATCTGTTGCTTCACTTGAAGTCTCCTTTACTGCTTCTGTAGGAGTTTCTGCTGTAGCAGGAGTTTCTGTTTCAGAAGGAGTTTCTGCTGTAGCAGGAGTTTCTGTTGTAGCTATATCTGCTTCTTTCTCAGCCGGTTTCTCCACTTCGGTCGCTGTATCAGTTGCAGCTGTCTCGGCTGGTTTTGCTTCAGTATCTGCTTTCTTCCCAGGAACAATTTTTTTCTCTATTGGCTTAACTACCACAGCTGGTTCTGATGCAGGCTCAGGAGGAAAAATAGAATCTTCAAATAAAAGAACCACTACACCTATTGCGACAGCAATAAAAATAATCGGCTTTTTTTTCTTAGTGTTTTTTTTACCGTCTGAATCTGAAGTCTCTTCATCTTCATCTTCAGCTTCAGCTTCATCATCGCCTTCATTATGTTCGGATGCTTTCTTTTTAGGAATCAGGGCTTTAATTTTATTTATGATGGATTGAGTTTTTGATTGAGTGGTATCATCATCAGCTTCTGACTCATCATCTAGATTGCTAATATCTGTAACACCAGTTTTATCAATGCTCGCACTTAAAGAAGGATCAGTTGAACCATTATCTCTTTCGTCGGAATTTTCTTCGTCATCAAGCTCATCTTCTTCCTCTGCTTTTTTCTTCAAAGGAATTTTGGTCTTAATGTCTTTGATCAACTTTGCGAAGATAACTGCTCCTAAGTGAATTGTGTTGAATTAAGTATAGGTTATCCAGTATTCTCATTATAAGACACGTTATGAAGTTTGCAAGAAAACTCCATAGGAGATCAAGGACTTACAGTGAATAATGCTAAAGATGAAGGTATTATAAAGTTCAAGCTCACTCTCAAGAGGGCCCCGGCTCCTGAATTGGTTCAAGTTATCGCTTTGGAAAAGTGGCGGGCCATCTTCTACAAGCAAGGCTTGGTTGGAGAATACCCGAACGAAAAAATCGGATATGGCAATCTTTCTTCTCGTCTCCAAAAGAAAGCCTTTATCATCACTGGAAGTCAAACTGGTCACTTACCTCACCTCCAAGCCCACCACTATACCAAAGTTATGGATTGTGACCTTAAGCGTGGTTCAGTGACTGCCGAAGGTTTAATTCCTCCATCCAGCGAATCACTAACTCATTTTGGGATCTATGAAGCAAATCCCACAATTCAATACGTCTTTCACGTTCATCATCAGAAATTATGGGAAATGCTTCAAAACCAGAATTGCGATTTCATTGAGGAAAATATTCATTACGGAACCCAGGAAATGGCAAATGCTGCCTATGAACTCCTCGCTAATAAATCAAGTGGTGTGTTTGTCATGAAAGGCCATGAAGATGGAATTATCTCTTACGGAACAACGGCTGAAGAGGCAGGTAAAAATATTCTAGAGCTTTATCGAAAATTGGGCATCAGGCAGTAGGCTTCTTAATTTTTGTAACAACTCAATTCCTTCATCTTCATCTCGGGCACTCAAATAGAGCACTTCAAATCTGGAATCACCAGGAGACAGAACCTTTACGTTTTCTAAATATTTCAATAACTCCCAGAGAATTTCTTCACCAGTGTATTTAAATAAATAAAGACCGCTCCAGACTTTCCCTCCACTGTACTTAGAAGAAAGTTCCCAAGACATTCGTCCCATAGTGCGACGATAGTTAATTTCACTCATTGCACGAATTTTGAATTCATTACCCTCTTCATAAACAAAAGAATCGATGGAGAATCCTGCATTATTTTGAAGCTTTTTATAGGATTTTATAATTTGATTTATCTGCTCTTTATAGTTATCCCAATTTTTTTTTGAAACTCGATGAAAGAAGGGCAAATTTTCAAGTGTTGGATCTTTGTAATCCTTAAAGACTGTACCTTTGTATTGAAATTTACTATCAACGAGATTCTGATAAGCAATCCTTTTTCCATCAGGGAAAATGTATTGTGAAAAATCATAAATTCGATGAAACAAAGGCTCTATGATTAGCGAACCATACGATAAGGATTTGAGGATCAATTCTTTTTTTTGCTGAAGATCTAATTCTTGGGGAAGAACTTGAAATCTTTGTCCTGACATTCCATATGGATCTTTAAGCAAATAGGCCACATCGGCTTTTAGTGCACTCATATCTTCTGCTTTGTGAATGATAAAAGTATTTTTACACCAGCCTTGATTAATAATGATTTGTGTACTCGTAATCTTTGAATTCCATTCTCTCTCAACTCTTAGGTCTTTTAAGGGACCCCACCAGTTTTCAAAAGGGCCAGAATGAACAATTCTGGGTTCTTTGCGAGTAATGCTGGCCACATGATTTAAGTATTCTTTGGAGTAATTTTTGGTTGACCAAAGTGGAGCGTCTTCTAAATACAAAGCCAGAAATTCAATTGTGTGGTTGATTATGGGCGGAGCAGTTTTCCCATGAAATAGTTCCACTTCATAATCTGCATTGACCTTAATGGCCTTCATGTTTTTTTTCTTTTGGTTATCAGAAAATCATCATCATAAGCGCTTAATTGATCAATGAAGCTCTCATCATTCATGGCCTTACCATGAATGACCGAATCATATCCAAAGCCCTTACTTCTGGCAGGGGTCATTGGAAAGGGCAAAGAACTTCGATAATAATCCCAGATATCTTTATCAGCTCTCCACTTCTTCATCCAATGTGCACCAAAAGCCACATGGGTAATCTCATCGGCAAGAACTTCATCCATTATGTTGGCGGTAACTTCGTCGCCAAAATCGCGAAAGATCTTCGAGTAATACTGAGCAAAATCCAAATTGGCTGCTTCAAAGGTTAGCGCCATTACAGCTGTGTATTGTGCAGGAGATTTGAGCTTAGCCATTTGACGCCAAAAAAAGTCATTCAAGGGAAAATCCCCGAACTCGTATCCAAGCTCATTAATTCTTTTGATGTATAGACTTAAATGCTTCTGCTCATCTTTTAAGGCCGTAAGAATTCCTTTTTTAAATCTCACATCATCTTCTGTGACATGAGGATAAATTAGAATGGCGGCTGCCATCATTTCTATCGCCAGAAGTTCATGATTTGCAAAACTATGAAGGGCCAGGGCTTTTTTATCGTTCTCATTAAGTCTCGCCATCTTAGGAAATTTTAATTTTTCTTCAGAAAAGGCAAGCCGGCCCGTACGTCCTGGGGAGTTCGGTAAATCGTGAGGTTGCCACTTATCCCACTCAAAGGAATGGGAAAGTAGTTTATCTTCCAGAGTTTCTCCAGAAAGAATTTTACGGGCAAATTCTGAATACGAATTCATACTTAACGGTGTTTTCTAAAAGCAGCTGCTGCATTTTTATTACCTGGTTTTTTTGCGCCAGTTCGCTGAGGACTAGGTCTTCTAATCCCAGTGTCTGAAGTTGACGAAGAAGGGCCCGAAGATCGTTCAGCTTGATGTGATCGCTCAGGACGTGCACCATTTTCTTTGCGAGGTTCTTTATTGCCACGCTTATCATTTCTGCCACGGCCGCCACCTTTATGACTGCCACGTCCACCACTTCGAGAATCGCGGTTTTCTCGATTATCCCGGTTGTCTCTATTATCTTGAGCTGATCTATCATCACGAGGAGGGCCACGTCTTTGGAATTTACGTTTTGAAAAACATTCATCACAAATATTAAAACGGGCGTTCGCCGGCATTTTACAGCCGCAACTCGAGCAAGTTTTACCAATTTTATCAGAAAGAAGTTCATTCAATCTTTCAATAGCTTTGGATTTATTCTCAAGTAGACTCTTCTCATCGAAGTTAAAATTCTTTTTATCAAAGTGTCTTGAAAGCCACTGATAGAGCTCTACGCATTTAATGGAAGTTTCAAGGTAATCAATATTGTCTGAGCGCTCATCGATCGGTTCATTGATGATAGATTGATTTCCAACGTAGTGATTCAAAATCCATAAGTAATATTGTACATGCTCGATCAATCCGAGATTGACTGGAGCACAGGCGAAGCCAAAGATTTCAGCATTAGATAAAGTCCGATCCTCATCTGCAGCTTCTACCATTTCTGCCAGTTCAATCATTTCTTTCATATCCACACAATAGAATGGTTTTCTAAATGTCATGGTATTAAAGAGACGTAAGAATTCTGAAAGGGAAAGACTAGGAAGAGTGTTGGCATCAAGGGCATGGTTAACACTACTGAAGATATCTAAATCTGGCCCCACCATCGCCTTATCACTTTGTGATAGAGTGTGAGCTAGAGCATTTCTTAAAGTGCGAAGTCCATCTTCAACCCGGTTCAGAGTTGTTACATGACCTACGGGAAAGCGTTTGAATCTTCCTGCACGGCCTGAGATTTGTTTAATTTCACTATAGGTCAGTGGATTTTCATTATTATCAATAAACTTCGAGAGAGCGGAGAAAACAATTCGTTTCACGGGTAAGTTCATCCCCATGGCAATGGCATCAGTTGAAACCATGATATCAGTTTCGCCTTCATCAAATTTTCTCGCCTGTTCACGACGCACTTCCGGAGATAGTCGTCCATAAACAATAGAAACTTTAAAATCGAGCTCTTCCAGATCGGCTTTGTATTTAAGAGCATTTCTTCGTGAGAAAACAATCAAGGCATCATTTTTTTCAAGTTGAGAAAGAGGAATCTGGTGCTCCATCACATTGAGTTCAGTCATACGCGTGTATTCACGAATTTCAAGAGTATCACCACAAAGGGCCAGAACCTGCTTTACTAGTTCAAGAACAGAGTGATCACCGCAAATGTGAATTTCATCGGCTTGAATATTAACTAAGGCACGCGTCCAGGCCCAACCACGTTGTGGATCAGTGAGCATCTGGATTTCATCGATCACGCAGCATTGAAATCTTTGCTGAAGCTTGGCCATTTCGATAGTTGAAGAAAAATGTGTTGAGTCAGGAATCTCAATGACTTCTTCACCAGTCAGGAGTGTGGTACGAACACCTTTTTGGTTCATGGTATCGTACAGCTCAGATGCTAGAAGTCTAAGTGGAGCTAAGTAACAACCATTTTTGGCCTTACAGAGAGCTTCTATAGCGTGATAAGTCTTACCGGAGTTAGTAGGACCCATATGATAAATAACTTTACGATTAATGCGGCGAGATTCAGCGTGCAACCAAAATTGCCCAAGATAGTCTCTTAGAATTGTGGAAGAAACATCTTTGCGCTTTAAGGCCATCACGGCCATGGTGAAACGTTCAAATTCTGTTTTTAGGAAGAGTTCACCCTTCCAGATATTAGTTTCTAATTGGTAAAAAAACTTTTCGTATTCTTCGGGAGAAATGAGTTCAGGTTTAAGACCCTGTTCTACTAAAAGAGTATTGAAGAAAACGTTCAGTTTTTCTTTATAAACTTTTCCCAGCTCAGATTTTGAACTGAATTTTAACCGGAAGTGAGTCTTCACTTCATTCTCAAGCTTGTTCACAGATGAACGCTTGAGTTTGTTACGCATGTTATGGAAGTTTTTTTCTAAATCTTTTTTCAGGTTAAATACTGCACCCGAAATATCTGCAATTTTCTTAGCTAGGATCCAGTCGTGAAGTTTTTCTTCGGCGTTATCAATGAGACTCGTTTGCAAGGCAAACACAGCTTCCCTGATTTGTGCGCGATAATCACCAAGACATTGGACACATTGGCAGCTGATATCACGGTCACTAATTTTAATATCAAAATTTAACTTTAATAAATCCTGAGTCGCTAGATGCTTCGCTGTCTTTTCTTCAACCCAGGCTTTATATGTCTCTTTATAAGATCCTGTGACTTCAGCACTAAATTCATTATCAACTAGTACTGAGTAGTTGCTGGTTAAAGGAAAAATGAAATCTTCAACAAATGTTGTTTCAACAATGGCTGCCCTGTCATAAAGCTCACGGACTTTTCCAAAATTCTTCTCAAATAAAGACTCGAGTGAAGGAATCTGATCCAACAGAACACTGGTGTCGAGTGCAATGGATTCGAGAGTATTTAATACGATTTGAGCATCATCTAAAGACCGTATTTCAGGAGATTCTTCATCTCCCGAAATACTTGTCGTAATTAATGCTTTTCTAGATATATCAAGATTAGAACGGATGTCCTGGTAAAGGGACGCTATTTCACTACTCAACTTAATCAACTTCCTTAGTTAGCTAATTCCACCACGAAAGCAGTAGCAAGCTTAGCAAATTTAGCTGCATGTTTAGCATCTCCACCAGCATTTTGCAAAGTATCATTCGCTGTGTGAATCTTGTGATTAATATCTTCCATTGTTGACTCAAATGGAATTGAAGCTGGGTACCCATTCGCTGTCCAAGAAGCATGATCTGAACAGCCATAGCCGCAACGAGAGTAACCCCATTTAACTTTTACATATTCATCAATTAACTTTCCAAGGAATTCATTTTGAGCGCCATTGGTGAAGTCTGACATCATAACGATATCTTGATCTGCTGACCCTTTATTAAGAGTCATATCTAACTGCATAACTCCAATGACATTTGCACCCTTAGCTTTATAGCTTGCAGCAATGTCTTTAGAACCAAGAAGACCAACTTCTTCTGCAGCATATCCCATGAACTGCACAGTACGCTTAGGCTTATAATCATTTGCCATAAGAACCTTAATCACTTCAGTGATTGTAGCAATTCCTGAAGCGTTATCATCAGCACCTGGAGCTCTGCCCGCACCACCAAACATCCCTGCAATTGAATCTGCGTGACCACCAACAATAACAATTTCCTCAGATTTCTCTGAGCCCTGGATAGTCATGACGATTGAAGCTTGAGGCCAGTTTTTGTGCTGAACAAGTTCAACTTTTACATCATTACGGTTTTTGGCAAGATCGGCCCAAGTATCACGAATGAACTCAGAAGATTTAACGCCAGTCTCAGACTTGTAAAAACGAGTATTGAAGCTGGCCAATTTTTCAATCATGCTGCGGATTGAAGGTTCATCCACTTGAGCAACTAATGGGGCAACTAATGATGCCTGATCAATTGAGTAGTCTGTGAAAACAGCTTTCTTGGCAAAGTACATATCGCCCTGAAAAGAAAGTGCACTTTGTGCTTCTTCAAAAGTTTCATGAGTAATGAATCCGCCACAACGATGAAGTTCATCGTGAATAACAGCAGAAAGTTTTTCAACTTCTTCAGCAGAAAGTTTTACAACTGAGGCACCTTGAGCAGAAAAAAGAGTTTGAACTGACTTATTAAGTTTTGGGCGAATTTTCGCTAAGACGTCGTTATCAACGGTAAGCCACTGAGCTTTTGGCGCAGCGAACGAATTGGCAGATAATGTTAAAGCAATCATTGCTATGAGATTTTTCATTTTTTTCCATCCTTGCTAATAAAAATGACTGTTATAATTAACCCATAGTTTCGAAGCCTTTGTGAAGAAAAAGTATTATGACTTTGCCTTACAATGACGCTGTAGCCAAATGAGGGGCATTTGTATGAAAACCGCACTAACTGAACTTCTAGGAATTGAATTGCCAATTATCATGGCTCCAATGTTCCTTGTAACAAATGTAGAAATGATTGTAGCGGCTGGGGATGCGGGAATTGCTGGTTGCATTCCGGCCCTCAATTTCAGAACGATTGAAGAGCTTGAAAAAGGCTTGAAGGAAATTAAGCACAAATCTAGTAAGCCCTTTGGTGTAAATATTATTGTGAACAAATCCAACATTCAGGCGAAGAAGCAATTATATAAATGTTTAGATATGGGTGTTAACTTTTTCATCACATCCCTTGGTTCTCCAGAAGAAGTCATTAAGGAATCAAAGAAATTAGGAATAAAAGTTTTCTGTGATGTCATTGAAGAAAATTATGCAAAAAAAGTAGAGGATCAAGGGGCCGATGGAATTATTGCCGTAAATTCAGGGGCCGGTGGTCATTTGGGAAATATCCCTGCTTCTGTACTGGTTCCGGCATTGAAACAAAAATGCAACATTCCAGTGATCTCTGCTGGTGGAGTTGGAACTGGCTCAGGTATTTTATCAATGCTTGCTTTAGGGGCAGATGGGCTTTCAATTGGAACTCCCTTCATTGCAACGAAAGAATCTGGAGTTACTGAGGAATATAAACAAGCTTGTGTTGATTATAGTGCGGAGGATATTGTCACCACGACAAAACTCTCTGGTTCTCGATGTACTGTCATCAACACACCTTATGTACAAAAAATTGGAACAGATCAAAATATATTAGAGAGTCTTCTGAACAAAAATAAGCAGATTAAAAAATACGCTAAAATGCTTACTTACTATAAAGGCATGAAGGCGATTGAAAAAGCGGCGTTCAGCGCCACTTATAAATCAGTGTGGTGTGCAGGCTCATCGCTTGAATTCACCCATGAGATTGGCAGTATTCGCGGTATCGTGGAGAAATATAAAGCTGAAATGGCAGAGGCTGAACAAAAATTACTTAAAGTATTGGGACGTGTATGAAATTTGCATTTAATATCATCAATAAATTAATCAATAATCCAACCAAGACAAATTTGATGGCCCTCAATAAAGTCCTGATGCTGGGGATCCCTTTCAATGCCCCTCACGGATTCAAAATTAAAGAAATATCTGAAGATGCGGTTTTAATTTCGCTACCAAATAGAAAACTAAATCACAATCACCTCGGTGGCGTCCATGCATGTGCCATGGCAACTGTGGGTGAATACTGTGCGGGAATGTCTCTGTTGAAAAGTTTCGGTATTAGTCAGTATCGTTTAATCCTTTCTGATCTTCATGTTAAATATACCTATCAAGGCAGAAGTGATCTGCAAGGTCTGTGCTCACCTCGCCAAATTGACAAGGAAGCAGTCAAAAAAGTTTTGGACTCTGAAGGAAAACATCTACAGGAGTTGAAAACAGTTATCAGTGACAAAAATGGCAAGGAAGTGGCCATTGTGACCACGACCTGGCAGTTAAAAGCATGGGACCAGGTTAAGACCAAAGCTTAAGCCGATTTCTTACCAGCCGATTTCCAAATTAATAGAGATGTTGTGAGTATTGCAATTTGAGCAATCAAACTTTCCCATGATGGAAAAATTCCTAACAATTCAATTCTCATTTTTAATGGGAAAGCTGTCATTGAACTAATTCCCGCTTCCTGAAGGGCGTGAACGCCTTTACCAACTAAAATTGTGGCGAGGATCATCATTAGAACTGACGAAAGATCAAAAAACTTTTTAAGTGAAATTTTATTTCTAAACTTGGTTATAAGAATTGAGACCAGTAAAACAATACAGAATGCGACGATCACGCCAATAAAAATATAAATTTGAGCGTCAGGCTCAGTATCAATGTAAACAGTTCTTAAAAATAAAACTGTTTCAATCACCTCTCTGAATGTCACCACAAATGAAAGTATGAATAATCCAACCAGGTTCTTTGTCTGGGCAAGGTTTCGGACTTTTACATTTATAAATTCTTTCCAGCGATTAATTTCTGTCTGACGGTGCATCCAGAAACCAACATAAATTAAAACAAAAACGGCGAAGAAGGCTGCAATCGCTTCCATGATTTCACGGCCAATACCACTCATTGAAATCAACCAGCCTGACAGGAACCATCCGATGACACCCAGAATGAGTGAGACAATCCATCCAGCATGAATAGTTCCAACCACCATTGAACTTGCAGCAGCTTTTCCCACTCCAAGAATAGCGAGAATAACTAAAACAGCTTCAAACCCTTCCCTTAAAATTATGGAAAAACCAGACAGGAAAGCAAAGCCAGGAGTGACTTCCTGGCCACTCAAAAGAACTTCCAGATTTTTTATTTCAGCGATTAGTGAATTTAAATGAGTTTCGATTGTAGAGTTATCTTTATTTTTAATGGCCGTTCTATAACCGGCCATATGCTCTTCAATTCTCGTCACAGCTGAGGGATCATTGGCATTGATTTTAGTTTCAACGGGCTCGATCCCCATAAAATAAGCTTCGAGAGATAATTTTTCTGCTTCGGCCTGATTGCCATCCTGATAACTCTTGAAGGACTGCTTGAGTAGATTCTGCGCTTTAGAAAGATAATCTGACGAAGAACTATCGAAAAAATACAGTCTGATATTTTTAACCAGCTCTGATGACTCACCAATTGAAGCTAGGTATTCAGACAATTCTGCATCATTAAATACGGCAGCCTTAGTTAATAACGTTTCATTGGAAACTTTTTGACTCAAATTTTCACGATTCTTGACTGGCTTACCAAATCTAAAGGTATTTACATAAAAGGCTAGAGACCAAATTTCGTCATCAGATAAATCACTAAAGGACATCATTCCAGTCCCGGCAACTCCAAGTCTGATTGTATTAAAAGCAGCAAAAGGACTAACTATCGGAGCGCGCTGCGGATTATGGAAGTTTGAGGGCTTGGGATCAAGATCAACTCCGTCCGGCCCGTCCCCTCTTCCTTCAGCTCCATGACATGAAATACATTTTGCCTCAAAGATCTTTTTCGCCTTGTCGTAATCCGGCCAGTTTGACGGAGAAAGAGAAATTCCAGAAACTTTAATTACATTTTTTTGAATTTCTCGCGCCAGTGGAATGACTTCAGAAGGTGGAGCTCTATTAGTAATGGCATTGTTTAAATAGGTAAGTCTCATCATCAAATCAGTATTTGAATTTAAAGAAGGATCACTTTTTCCTTCCTTCAAAGCAGTTTGGCTGAATTCAACCTGTTCAGCGTACTCACCTTCACTCAAAATCTTCTTCTCTTCAGATACAGCACCTGCATAATCATTCGCCAGATAGTCTGTTAGATGGATGATTAATCGAGCATCTGCGTGCACATTGGAGATTTGTAATAAGCACAAAAGAGCGGCCAGTCTAAGAATCATAGAGTCCCTAAAAATGAATAGAAAAAGAATGTGTTTGATATACCAAACTCTTCCTAAGGTGTCTATCATTTTAGTAATTAACATGCTGCCACTGGACTTTGATTCATATCGTTCTGTAACCTAATAAAGAACTAACAATAGGATCAACATGATGTTGAACGTTTTAGCATGGTTGCTATTCCCTTTTCTTTCATTTGCCTCTGACACTCCCCTGGCCCACTCTCCTCTTGATGAGGAACTAATCAATCGTGATCATTACTCTTTGAGTTATAACGAAAAGCATGAAGTTGCTAATTGGGTAGCCTATTCCTTAGATCATTATAAACTTCAGAACTGCGTACAACGTAAGAATTCATTTCGAATCGATCCATTGATAACCACAGGATCAGCTTCACCTACAGATTATATAAACAGCAATTATGATCGAGGCCATCTTTTGCCGGCCGGAGATATGAAATTTGATAAGTCAGCGATGCGCGACACATTTGTCATGAGCAACATGACACCTCAACCGGCCAAGTTTAATCGAGGCCGGTGGAGTAATCTGGAAACACTTATAAGGGCGTGGGCCTTAAAATATAAAAAAATTTGGATTGTAACTGGACCAGTACTGACAGAAAAGTTACCAACTATTGGAAATGCAAATAGAGTTTCCATACCTACAGATTATTATAAGGCGATTCTTAGAGAAGATAATGAAGGCTATAAAGGTATTGGCTTTTTAATGAATGTCGAAGTTCCATTTAATGAAACCGAAGCTTATGCTGTCTCAATTAATAAGATTGAAGAACTTTCTGGTGTTGATTTTTTTCCCTTCTTGAATGATCAAGTGGAAGAAGAAATAGAAGACAACAGAAATTTCGTTGATTGGGACTTTAAGGCAAACTTTAATTATCTTCCTTGTTCAATTTAGGAAATTGAATTAGAAATGTAGTGTTTGGGGCATCTACTTGATAGATCAATTTACCTTGATGCTCTTCGATAATACCTTTGGAAATACTTAAACCTAAGCCGGTTCCTGCTCCAATCTCCTTTGTCGTGAAGAATGGTTGAAATAATTTATGTTGGATATTATTGGGAATTCCTGGTCCGCAATCAGAAATAAAGAGTTGGTAATATTCATTGGTTTCTTTACAAATAATTTCGATCCATGGGTGAGAAAAAACTGCTATTGCTTGAAATGAATTGTTAATTAAGTTCAGCAGGACTTGTGAGATTTCGACCGCCCGACATTCTATTAAAACATCATCAGTAAAATAAGTAACTTTTAAAGCCGTACCATTATTAGTAATTCTTTCAAGGCAAATATCCAATGTTTCATCAATGATTTTATTCAACGAATAAGAGATTTTATGATCCATCGATGATTCTCGGGAAAATCGTCTCATCCCATTCACAATTCGGGAGATTCTTCCAACCATTTTATCCATTTTCTCGATGTATTGGATGGCACCATCAAGAGTTAATGATTTGCGTGAATGTTGACGTTTAAGTAAGTCGATATAACCTTTGATAATGCTTAGAGGATTATTGATCTCATGAGCAATACCTCCGGCCATTTCACCCAGTGCTGATAATTTAGAAGACTGACTAATCCTCATCTCAACTTCTTTACGCTGAGTGATATTTTCGCACATGATAATTACGCCACCAATCTCTGCGCTGGAATGTTTCCACGGTTGTAAAATCCAGCGTAACCACATTTGAGTTTCAGGGGATATCACTACAAAATCTTCATCTTTACTTATTGTCTGCCCTTGCAGGGCCTGATTGAATTTTTCAAATAAGCCTTTTTTAAAATTAACTTCCAGGGAAGTGATCAAGTTACCGATCTTCACTGCATGATATTTACCCCAAGTCTGTTCCCACAAATGACTAAAAGCGAGGTATTTAAAATCTTTATCAAACATTGCCACTGGGGTAGGTAATGAGCTAATCATGGCTTGAAGTTGTTGTTGAGATCGTATTAAAGACTGCTCTAGTTGGACTAACGGAGTGATATTGACATTCACTCCAGTCATTTTAATGGGCTGGCCATTGGAAGAGCGCTTTATAACACAACCCCTGTCAAAACAAAATTGGACTTCACCAGATTTCATTATCATCCGGTAACGACATTCAAATAAAGCTGTCTTGCCTTGGAGATGCTCTTCCAAAGCTTTGAAGACATGGTCTAGGTCATCAGGGTGGAGAACTTTTCTAAAAGAGGAGAGATCCTCTGGCAGCTCGCCATCTTCATAGCCTATTTTTGTAAACCAAGTTTTATTAAAGGTTGCACTTCCACTCAAAACATCCCAATCCCATTTCCCTGCTTGCGAAGACTCAAGTGCCATCTCAAGACTTAATTTTGCATCATTTAAATCATCAATTTTTTTTCTAAGATCGTTTTCTAAAAAATCAATTTTATGTCTTAGTTTTTTTTCGTAATCATAACGTTTTTCCGATTCAAACAAGCGGCCAATTAAATCAGCAATTGTCACAAAAAATTCTTGGTCAAGTTGATCCCAGATTCTTTTTTGATTTACGCCACAACAGGCAAGACCAATCATGTCCCCATCTGAATAAATTGGTGCTTCAAGAATGCAATTTGAAATGAGAGTGGAATCCCTAAATTCTGATAAAAGAGAATCTGCTTGAGTATCATTACAAACGATCATACTCTCTTTTTCGATATAGCTAAAATAAACAGGATATTTTTTTCGGCTTAAAACTTCACCTTTCGTAATTTTATCATTTGAATAAAAAGTCATCTCTTCCACGAGCGCATCACGATCTATGCTATACATCCAGACACTGAACTGCTGGACATTCATGATCTCACAAATTTTTTTTCCAAGAATTTCAAAAGCGCGTTGGCGAGAGCTGTAATAAATCTCTTTATTCCTGGAAAACCAGTTGTGAGCAGATTGATACTGCCCAAACTTATCTGTCATTCTTACCTCAAAAGATTATTGTAATAGATCTGGTGTGCAATAAAACAAAAAATATTATTTGTAGCAGTTTCTTAAGATAGTCTTAGGTTTAATTAATGTAAGCCTGCTCTTCTAAGTAAAGCACCTACGTCAGGTTCTTGCCCACGAAAGCGTTTATACAGTTCCATCGGATGTTGGGTGCCACCTTTTTCGAGAATAAATTTGCGAAATTTATCAGCAATCTCACGATTAAAAATACCGGAAGATTGAAAAAACTCAAAAGCATCGGCATCCAATACTTCGGCCCATTTATAAGAGTAATATCCCGCTGAATAACCTCCAGCAAAGATATGAGAAAAAGAAGTCGAAACACTTGTGCCTGGAATTTTTGGAAATAAATTGGTTTTGTCCGAAACAATTGCTTCAAAAGTTGGAACATCCGTAACTGTAGACGGATCAACAGAATGATAGGCCATATCAAGGAAGGCAAAAGTCAGTTGCCTCAAAGTACCTAGTCCTTCCATAAATTTACCACTGGCCTTGATCTTTGAGATCAGGTCATTGGAAATTTTTTCACCAGTTTCATAGTGATAAGCAAAAAGATCTAAACATTCTTTTTCAAGAACCCAATTTTCCATTATTTGTGATGGTAATTCGACAAAGTCCCAAAAAACATTTGTTCCTGAAAGATCACGGTATTTAACATTAGAGAGAAGCCCATGCAAAGCGTGTCCAAATTCATGATATAAAGTCAGAACTTCATCCAGTGAAAGGAGAGACGGCTTGGTTTTAGTTGGTTTAGTAAAATTGCAGACGATCATAATATGAGGACGTTCAATCTGGTTATGATACATTCCTTGATCTTTAATCCCTGACATCCATGCACCACCACGTTTAGTGGCACGGGGAAAAAAATCAGTATAAAAAAGACCTACAAATGCATTCGTTTTTTCTTGAAAGACCTCAAATGTTCTTACGTCTTCATGATATTTAGGAACGTTATAAACCTCTTTAAATATTAATCCATATAACCTATTGGCAACTTTAAAGATACCATCGACAACATTTTCTAACTTAAAAAATGGTCGAAGCATTTCATCATCAAAGTCTAATTCACGTTTTTTTAAAATTTCTGAATAATAAGCCGAGTCATAGCGCTCAATTGTATTAATCCCATCAATTTCTTTTGCTAAAGCTTGAAGTTTTTGGAATTCTTTTTCAGCATGAGGCTTGGCCTTGGAATAAAGCTCTTCGAGAAAATCCATGACCTTTTTAGGAGACATGGCCATTCTTTCTTCTAGTACATAATCTGCATGTGTATTGAAACCAAGGATCTTTGCTCTTTCAGTACGAAGTTTGAGAATATCTTTTAAATTTTGTTGATTATCGTATTTGTCATTGAAAGCTTTAGAAGCATTCGCGAGAAAAAGTGTTTTTCTTAATTCTCTGTTTTTTGCATATGTTAAGAAGGGAACAATCATAGGAGCATCGAGACTAAAGCACCAAGATCCAGCTTTCCCTTTTTTTTCTGCTAATTCAGCAGCTGCTTCAATGAGAGATTCTGGAAGACCATCAAGTTGTTTTTTATCGCTTACTTCCATCAAATATTCATTAGTCGCCTTAAGAACATTTTGAGAAAAATTCAGACCAAGTTTAGCTAAGTTTTCATCAATTTCTCTCATGCGATTTTTTTCACTATCTGAAAGAAGTGCACCATTACGAACGAAAGATTTGTAGGTTTTTTCAATAATCATTAACTCTTCAGCATCTAAATTCTGCTCAAAGCGCCCTTCAAAACATGTTTTTACTTTGGCAAAAATGGCTGGATCAAGTGAAATATCATTACCAAAACGAGTCAGCTTTTCAGACATTAACGGAGATATTTTTTCAAGTTCCTCAGAGCACTCAGCTGAATGCAGGTTGAAGAAAATTCCTGCGATATAATCTACTTGAGCAGTAATATCCCCTCTTTCAACAATCACATGCTTAAAGTCTGAGCCGACTTTGATCTTATAGTCATCCAGAGCTCTACGAGCACTCTCCATAACAGCATCAAGTGCAGGTAAAAAATGTTCTGGTTTTATAACATCAAATGGGTACGCCCCGTGAGAAGCACGAGAAGTTTCCAATAAAGGGTTTTGCATAAATATCCTTAATCAAAAAGTTTACGGTGAAGGCCAAATAACTTCATCACAACAACTAGCCAGATGAGAATAAAGCCCACCATCATCATATCAAGGATGAAAGAGGTTTGAAGATAAATCAAGATGAGAGCAATCAAGGCTTTTGAGCTTCTATACACGAGCATATCAGTGAGATATTTGGCGCCATATTTCTGAACACTCTCAAGAGGCTGATAGAGAATCTCTTTGCCTGCACTAAAAAATGAATAATCAGCAGCTTTAAAATAAATATAAACCATTGCTATAGGAAGCACGCCGACTTGAGAGCCTCCAGCAAAAACTATAACGCAGAGTAGGTATGAAAGTGGGATAAAGAGATGCAGGTTACGCTCTGTGACTCTGGGCAATATAAAAGGCAACATGAGGAACTGAAAAACAAAAGTTAATGCATTCGTAAATGTATAAACATTTCCCAGGTAAGCCGTTCTTAAATCTTTAGTGGGTATGGCCATCTCAAAAGCGAGATTGAATTTAAAGTCGGCAATATTAATAATGAATTGTGCTAAAGCAACCATGGAACAAATATAAAAAACATACTTTTTTAAATCGGGAGTGTTAATCGAAGCAACTGGGCTTTTGTTATCATCATTTTTTGAAAACAATCTTTTTGTAGGTAAAAAAAAGAAAACAGGTAAAATAACAAAAGCCGTACCAATGTCGAGAACTAAAGCAGTTCCACCATGGGAACTTAAGTAAGTTGTTAGTAATCCACCAAGGACTCCCCCAACACTTCCAATGGCCCCTACAATTCCTACCAATACTTTAAAGTCTGTTTTTTTGAAAAAATTATTTGCATATCCTAAAAGCAGATGGATTTGAATAACTATGCAGATTTCTTTCCAGATAAAAGAAAGATAAGCGAACATCTTATTCTCACTCAATAGACTTAAATTTCCCGCAAAGAAAATCGCCGCTGACAGGAGACTTGCGCAGGTAAAAACGAATTGTACTGATTGTTTTTTTTGTAGCTTATTACAGAAATAAATACTGACCGATAAAAACCCAACTGCCCATGCCCAAGCCGAGGGAGAAGATTTTGCACCAAATGCTTCAAAAAACAAGGACGTTGTAGAAGCTCGTATTAATGGATAATTGAAAAGAACCAGAAAATAGGCCAAAAAGAAGAAACCTAGATTTTTCTTAAAATCTTTGTCGCTGCTCTTAAGGAGATCAAGAAATTTCATTCAGTTTTAAGGTATGAATCGCCCTTCTGGATTTCTTCAAAGTCGTGCTGGTGCTCGAATTTTGAAAAATCAAAAGAAGTGCCAAAATGAGCATTTTTAATATCGTCTGAGCATAGAGTCTTCATGAAATTGAAAAATTTCTCTCTTGTTTCAGAACTCATCAAGTGTTCCATTAAGCATGAATCTTTATGGGCCACATCTTCATTGACACCAATAATATCCTTCAAGAAATAAAACAGCAGTGTGCGAGAAGAAAGAATTCCATGAACGGCTTCATGCCCTAAAGATGAAAGAGAAAGAAACTTACTTTCATCTTCAAGCACTAACTCTCTTTTTTTCAAGTTAGTGAGTGCAGTTGAAACTGAACCTTTAGTTAGACCCATTTCATGAGCAATGTCAGTCACACGTGCATATCCCTTAGCTTCTTTCAATTTATGAATGGCCAAGAGGTAATGAACCATAGAGTGTGTAAGGTCATTATCGTGAGTATGAGAAACGCTTTGTTTTTTGTCTGGCATAGCTATAATTTATAGATTTTTATTCAATTGGTCAAACTAGTGAGTTATTCACCCAAGTTATTAAATAAATCAATTCTGGTCTGATGGCGTCCACCCTCAAATGGGGTCCTAAGGAAGGTATCAGTTATTTTTTGAATCAATTCAATTGAAGTTTTACGGCCGGACAAGCACAACACGTTAGCATCATTGTGTAAGCGGCTCATTTTAGCATCATCTTCATCACGACAAAGTGCTGCTCGGATGCCTGCAAAACGATTGGCAGTCATACAAACCCCAATGCCTGACCCACAAAGGAGTATACCCACAGCTTTCTCATCACGCACCTTAAGCACTAATTTTTTTGCCCAGTCTGGATAATTACTAGAATCAGCGGAATGAGTCCCTAAATCTTCAACTGCATATTTATCCTTGAGATAGTCCACTAAGATTTGTTTTTCATTAAAAGCGGCATGATCTGAAGCTATGTAGATTTTCATGAACTAATGTTATCTATTAATTTTTAAACTTGAAAGAATGAAGCTGCGAATCAAATGAAATATTATAATGGGCCTGTCTAAGTGACAGGCCCATTAGCTAAAAGCGAAAATTAATAACGGTAGTATTCTGGCTTATAAGGACCAGAAGCTGAAATACCAAGGTATTCAGATTGAGCAGGCGTCAAAGTATCAAGTTCAACACCAATTTTCTTAAGGTGTAAACGAGCTACTTTTTCATCTAAATGCTTAGGAAGCATATAAACTTTTTTCTCGTAAGCTTTAGTGTTCATCCAAAGCTCAAGCTGAGCAAGAACCTGGTTTGTGAATGAGTTACTCATAACAAAACTTGGGTGACCAGTAGCACATCCTAGGTTAACTAATCGGCCTTCGGCCAACACGATAACTTGTTTGTTATTTTCAAGAGTGTAAAGATCAACTTGTGGCTTCACGGTATCTTTAGTGTGACCGTAATTTTTGTTCAACCAGGCCATATCAATTTCGATATCAAAGTGACCGATGTTACAAACAATTGTTTTGTCTTTCATAGCAAGGAAATGCTTACCGTTGATGATGTCTTTACAACCAGTGGTTGTAACAACGATATCAGCTTCTTTAACAGCATCGTCCATCTTCTTAACTTCATATCCTTCCATAGCTGCCTGAAGAGCACAGATAGGATCGATTTCAGTTACAATCACTCGAGCACCGGCACCTTTAAGTGAATCTGCAGAACCTTTACCAACATCACCAAAACCAGCAACCACGGCTACTTTACCGGCCATCATTACGTCAGTTGCACGGCGAATAGCATCGACACAAGATTCGCGACAGCCGTATTTGTTATCAAATTTAGATTTAGTGACTGAATCGTTTACGTTAATACAAGGAACTGGAAGTTTTCCTGCTTTTTCAAGTTCATATAAACGGTGAACACCAGTAGTTGTTTCTTCAGAAATACCTTTGATGCCTTTATAAAGTTCAGGGTATTTATCAAGAATAAGCTGAGTTAAATCTCCCCCATCATCAAGGATCATATTAAGAGGTTCTTTCTTTTCGCCAAAGAAAACTGTCTGATCAATACACCACATGAACTCTTCTTCGTTCATACCTTTCCAGGCATAAACCGGAATTCCAGCAGCAGCGATTGCAGCGGCAGCATGGTCCTGAGTTGAGAAAATATTACAAGATGACCAAGTAACGTCCGCACCCAATTCAACCAAAGTTTCGATCAAAACAGCAGTTTGGATTGTCATGTGGAGGCATCCAGCAATACGAGCTCCTTTGAGGGGCTTAGTTTTGCCAAATTCTTCACGAAGGGCCATTAAACCTGGCATTTCAGCTTCAGCTAGCTTGATTTCTTTACGACCCCAATCGGCCAATGTGATATCTTTGACTTTGTACTTAAGTAATGAAGAACTTCCGTAAGTTCCCTGTGAAAAAGTTGCTTTCATCGACAATTCCTTTTCCTAACCCTGAAGGGTTTGGTAGATAACCAAAAAAACATAAATAATGGGAATTAACCTAACATTCTTTGTCCAAGGTCTCAAGGACAAGGTCAGTTATCAATGGTTTGTCTAAGGTAAAAAATGAAAAAATACCGTTTTGAATACTTTGCTTCATGTCCAAGTGGCTTGGAAGACCTTCTGGCGAAAGAATTAAATGACTTAGGAGCAAAGTTGACCGTTCCCGTTAGAGGTGGTGTGCAATTTGAAAGCTTTCATGAAGTGGCCTTAAAGGCAGTGCTTATGTCACGTCTAGCTAGCCGAATATTTAAATTCCTATATCAGTTCGAAGTTCTTAATGAAAATGACTACTACCTTCAGGCCACCGATATTAAGTGGAAAAGCCTCATGGATGTAACTCATACTTTCCGTCTTACGACCATTTTTGGGGATCTTCCCTTTGCCCGTGAAGAATTTAGAAATTCACAGTTTGCGAACTTAAAACTTAAAGATGCTGTCGTAGATTATTTCCGTCACCATGAAGGTGAGAGACCAAGTGTTGAAAAAGATTTCCCAGATGTATCTTTTCTGGCCCGCATAGATCGTGGGACTGAAAAACCTTACCTTGCTACTATTATGTACGATCTTTGTGGTGACCCCCTTAACCAAAGAGGCTACCGAGTTTCAAATACTGAAGCTCCGGTCAAAGAAAATGTTGCGGCTGGGATTCTAAAACTCGTAAATTGGAATCCTGAAACGGAAGATCTTCTGGATGGAATGTGTGGCTCTGGCACTTTTGTGATTGAAGCAGCTTTAATGGCCGGCTCAATTGCGCCAAGCTACTTAAAAGTTGAAAAGCATTTAAATAATCCTGAATATAAGCCTTGGACCTTTTTAAATTATCCATGGCTGACAAAGGATGAACATCTTCTAGAGAATTTTAAAATTATCCTAAAAGAAATTACTACCTCCACCCAAAGCGGGTTGGAGAAATTGAAAAGTCAAAAAAGCCGTATTTGGGGAAATGACTTATCTGAAATGAATCTTTATTCTGCAAAAGAGAATGTGCGTAAAGCCAAGCTCGATCAAGTCATTGAGCTGACTCAAGTCGATGCGAGAGTTATTAATCCAAATAAAAATAAGACTCTATTTATTTGTAATCCTCCTTACGGAGAAAGACTGGAATATGGTGAAGATGAAAAACTCAAATCACTGTATAAAGGCTTGGGAGATCACTGGAAACATAACTTCAAAGGCCATAGAGCAGCTATCTTCACCGGTAATCTTGAAATGCTTAAAGTGGTGGGTCTCAAGACTACTAAACGTCATATTCTTTTTAATGGTGACATTGAATGTAGGCTTGCTGAATATTCGTTATATTAAGTTGGAATCATCTCAATCGATCTTCAAGCTTTAAGGCCAAGGTAGGACTAGCAAATTTTAGTAAAGCTGTCTTATTTACAACTTTATCGAAATGCTTATCTGATTTACTAAAAAAATAACCCGCTACATCCTGATCTTTTAAAAAGATAGTATGACCTTTAGAATCAAATTTCCTCAGAATGAATTCTGAATCTAAGAACAGAATATCTCTAATTGTAAAATTTTTTGCGACATACATGATGATGCAATAATCTGAAAGCTCGGCCAGGGATTTTTTTATCTTTACACCCTTTGGGGAAGTTGAGTCATGCCAATGAACTTTGACTTCAACAACTCTTCCATTTTCAGTCTTAAAATCAAATCCTCGTTGAGAAGATGATTTAATCTGATGAAGTCCAAAAATGATTTTAGAATACCATTCGCCCAACTGAATAGGGAGATTCTTACCATTCATTAAAACTTTGTGATCTTTTAAAATCTGAAATGTTTGATGAACAACTTCAACAGTATCAAAGATAGCTTTTTGATCAGGCAGATGCAAAATACCAATATTTTTCATCACCTTACTTGAAAGTCTTTTATTGAATTGGTTTAAGTACCATTGATCAAATTCATTAATTTCGAGAAAATCATAACTACTAAAAACAAAGCCTTCAGCTTTAAGTTTATTGATCTCATCTAAATCTGGAATTTCCTTTTGGAGGAAACTGAGTGGAACGTATTCATTATCATGGCTTCCCCTGACAAAGATTGAATCCTTGTCATAATCGGAACTGCCATGAGTGGACCCAGAAAACTTCTGGGCCAACTCAAAGACTTTATCTTTTAACACTGTGTAACCTTTTAATTTTAATTACACTCAGTTTAGCATGAAAAGGATTAAACCTCTAGTGTTGTCATGTCTTCAGTGAAATCTGTGATGGTCTTTGCAATTGAGAGATTATGAGTCAAAAAGTGTCCACAATAGACTCTAAAATCAACAATTTTAGATTCATAAAACTTTTTATCTTCAGGATTGGCGGACTGGATTTTCTGATCAGCTAAAATGGCTGACTGAAGAAGTTTCCATCCCACAAACATTTGTGAGGCAAAGTTGAGAAAATCGCTACAGTTTTGAAGAATTAAATTGTACTGATTATTTTTTGCATAGGCAGTCATTTGACCCATCATCGTCTGAGCACTGAAAAGGACTTTGTTGAAAAGATCTTTTTCTTTCTTGAATTTAGCTTCATCTAAAGTCTGGACTGAGGCAACGATCTGTTGAGTGAGTAAACCCAAAGATTTTCCACCATCTTTTAAAATTTTTCTCATCACAAAGTCCATGGCCTGAATGGCATTGGTGCCTTCGTAGATCATGGCAATTTGAGTATCCCTTACGAACTGCTCAACTCCATACTCTGAACAATAACCATAACCACCATGTGCCTGCAAAGCCGTTGAAGAAACTAAAAAACCTTGTTCGGAGCAATACGCCTTACAAACAGGAGTAAGCAGTCCAATGATACCTTCTACGCTATGATCATCTTCAACCTTGTTGAATAAATGTGCAGTATGCAGACATAAAGATCTCATCCCACGCGAGAGCGCACGCATTTTTAAAAGATTTCTTCTTACATCAGGGTGATGAACAATTTCCTTAGCAAACTGAACTCTTTCTTTAGTGTATTTATTGGCCATTTGATAAGCCAGATTTGCTTGAGATTCCCCTTGGATTCCGCAATATAGACGAGCTTCGTTCATCATGATGAACATAGTTGCCATGCCATCAAATTCTTCACCAATTAGCCAACCTTCAGTCTGACCATCAATTCCAAACTGTAGTTCGCAAGTCGCTGAAGCATGAATTCCCATTTTGTGTTCTATCTTTGAACAAACCACATTGTTTGGGCCAGCCATTGAACCATCTTCATTTATTTTGAATCTAGGTACAACAAATAATGAAATTCCTTTAGTTCCTTCAGCACCTTTAGGAGTACGAGCTAAAACCAGATGAATATTATTTTGATATAGATCTGATTCCCCAGAGGAAATAAAAATCTTTGTTCCTTGAATTGCATATTTACCATTTTCAAGGGGCTTTGCAGTCGAGCGTAAAGCGCCAACATCTGAACCTGCACCAGCTTCGGTTAAACACATTGTTCCACCCCATTCTCCACTCATCATTTTTGGAATGATATGTGTTTTCATGAAAGCATTACCTTTAAGATTAATCACATTCAAAGCGGCTCGGGTTAATCCAGGATACATCATCCAGGCCACATTAGCTCCAGTAGCAAGAGACATACAGGCAACATACAAAGCCTCCGGAACAGGTGTTCCACCAATTTCCTCCGGTAACCCTAGAGCAAACCATCCATTATCATAAAAGTTTTTTTGAAGACCTTTCAAAGACTCTGGAACAAGAACTTTACCATTTACATGTTTTACTCCTTCATGATCGGAAGGCTCTCTCGTAGGAAAAATTTCATTTTCCACGAATTTACTATATTCGGCTAGAATGCTTTTAACGTCCTGATCACTCAAACCATAATTGCTCAACTCTTGGACTTTTAGCAGTTCAGTAAGGTTGAATTCAATGTCGCGAATGTCTGCTTTGTAATAACCCATAAACGTACCTCTTCAAATAAGAAATCTTTTAACTATTAGAATAACTGATAAAGGCAGAAAGAGAGGGAAGAATTTAAGGAAATGAATATATCCGACTAAAACAATAAAAAAAAAGGCCACCGAAGTGGCCTTTTGAGTTGCTAGAAACCTTGAATATTTTAGTATTGGCGTATCGAAAAGTTTTTTAATTCCGTCTTTTCATTATTCTCATAAACTACTACTGGATTCAAGAGCGAGTGCATAGCTGTGTCAACAATGTACAAAGTTGTTGGCTGATAGCTCCCCTGAGGTCCGTAGTATAAATAAAATACTGAGCCTGTTCTAGATGCGTTAAGTAGGACTAATCCGTCACCGTTTACGGCTTTTTTCAAGGTGGTGTTAGTAGATTTGCTATAAACAGCACCCGTCACATTACAACCAGTACTAACAGAACCTGAAATAATTGGCGTACCAACAGTATATTTATTAGTTACATTATTTTTTAAGTAACAACCACTCGGTACTTGTGGAGCACAATCACCGATACTGACTAATCCTCCCAGACATAAATTAAGAGAAAGCTGAAAGCCTGAAGTAGCAGAAGAACTAATGGTTAAAAAATCACCTCGATATCCGATGTTTTGATTTTCAGCAGCACTTGCATACCAAGTCTTAAGTTGATTCTGAACTTTTACTGCTTCGGGATTTGAATAAGGATTAGTTTGTGCGCCACTATTGATTAAACTTTTTCCACACGATGTTGCAAAACCAACTATTAAAAATAAGCTTAAAAGATGGAAAATGGATGTTTTCATAAGGCCTCCAAAAAAAGGAAATGTATTGCTCTATGCCATACAAGTCTGGTGCCAAGCTTTCCTAATGTCTTTTTGGTTAGTTGAAAGGAGCATTGTCTAAGAATTAGCAATATCGGATACTAGTGTCTAATATATCGACAATAAAGATATTAAATTCATAGGCAGGATTTTTAAATGGGTTATGTACTTTATGGATCAAAAACTTCTCCGTTTGTCAGAAGAATTCGTATTGTTTTAGATGAGCTGCCTTATGAATTTAAAGAAATAAATCTATTTGAAGGGCAGGATGCCATCAACCTAAATAAAATAAATCCCATCAATCAAATTCCTGTATTAGTTGATGGAGCAAATACAATCTGGGACTCCAGACAGATTTTTAATTATCTCAACGCCATCCATAGATTCTCAAACATTGACTGGATGGATGAAAATCAACTCACAGCTCTTGATGGGGCCATGAATTCTGGAGTTGCCCTTCACCTTATGAAAAGATCCGGCATAAATATTGATGAACAAATAATGTACGTGGTCCGTCAAAAAGATCGAATTGAATCCATTCTGGATTATTTAAAACCTTATATTGAGAATGAAGCTCTGAAGAATTGGAACTTTCATTCCATCTCACTTTATTGTTTTTTAGACTGGGCGATATTCAGAGGCATCATAAAAATTGATCAACGACCAGAATGTCAGAATTTTCTGGATACATATAAAAATTTACCAAGCGTAATTAACACCGAAATTACAAAGGTTTAACTTATGAAACTCAATCAATATATTGATCATACTTTATTAAAAGCTGACGCCTCTCTGGAACAAATCACAAATCTTTGTCAGCAAGCCCGAGAAAATCATTTTTTCTCAGTTTGCGTAAACTCTTATTACGTAAAGGCAGCAATAGAATTACTTAAAGGCTCCGGAGTGAAAGTTTGTACTGTTGTTGGCTTTCCTTTGGGAGCGTCAACCATGGAAACTAAACGCTTTGAAGCCATAAAGGCTATTGCTGAAGGTGCCAAAGAAATCGATATGGTATTAAATATCTCCGCCGTAAAATCTCAAAACTGGCAGTATGTTCTTGATGACATGTCTTCTCTTGCACAAGTGTGCCATCAGCAAAATGCCCTTTTGAAAGTGATTCTGGAAAACTGCTTGCTGACTAATGATGAAAAGAAAAAAACTTGTGAACTTGCTGTCAAGGCTGGTGTGGATTTTGTAAAAACATCCACAGGTTTCTCAACTGGAGGAGCAACTATCGAAGACATTAAACTCATGCGCTCAATTGTGGGTATCCACATGGGAATTAAGGCCAGTGGTGGAATTAGAAATACTGAAACTGCAAAATTAATGATTGAAGCAGGAGCTACCCGCTTAGGAACAAGTGCAAGTGTAGAGATCGTAAACGGTACGGCTTCTTCATCCAGTGGATATTAACTAACCCACTAAAATTTTAAGCATCCGCAATTTACCAATCTTGAGGATTACTTCTTTGCCAGCTTCAAGATTTAGAGCCTCTGATGCGTGATTTTCAAAATTGACCTTTACAGCATTTTGCTGAATTAAGCGTCGCCCTTCGGTTTTGGACTTAATCAATTCAAGCTCAACAAACAAATCCAAGAGATTGATTGCACCAGCTGGTTTGGTAATTGTCTGGATATCATCAGGAATTTGCTTTTTGGTGAAACGTGCCTCAAATTTATCTCTTTCTTCTTTACCAGCTTCAATACCGTGGTAATACCCTGTGACTTCGGCAGCTAAACTTTTCTTGGCTTCCATTGGATGCAAAGAACCAGTTGTAAGTCCATTAATAATACTTTCAACTTCATTATTTGGACGACGACATAAGAGAAGATAATATTTCTTCATCAAATCATCAGAGATCGACATTAACTTTCCAAACATGTTAGTTGGAGATTCAGTTAATGAAATATAATTATCCATGGATTTTGACATTTTATTCACACCATCCGTACCTTCAATTAAAGGCATGGTTAGTATACATTGAGCTTCCTGTTCATAAGTATGTTGTAAATGACGACCCATCATAAGATTGAACGTCTGATCAGTTCCACCAAGCTCAAGATCGGCTTTTAAATGAACTGAATCAAATCCCTGAAGAATGGGATAAATCATTTCATGTAAATAAATAGCTTCACCGGTATTATATCTTTTAGAAAAATCATCACGCTGAAGAATGGCACCGACTGTGGCTTTGGCCATTAATTGAATTAGATCCAGACCAGAAAATTTACCAAGCCAGTCCTTGTTAAAAACCACTGTGGTTTTATTCATATCCAAAACTTTTCCAACCTGCTCTTTATAAGTTTGAGCATTAATCATAACCTCTTCGGCCGTTAAAATAGGACGAGTTTTATTTTTTCCTGTTGGATCGCCAATTTGTGCTGTGTAGTCGCCGATGAGAAAAAATATTTCATGACCGAAATCCTGTAAAAGCCGCAATTTCTGCAAGACAACAGTATGGCCAAGATGAATATCTGGTCTAGAAGGATCAGCACCAAATTTAATCTTTAAAGGTTTTTGCTTATCAAATGATTTCTTTAATTTCTTAAGTAGTTCTTCTTCTGGCAAAATTTCAAAAGCTCCACGCTTAAGTTCTTTGAGCTGATCTTCCGGGCTTACTGTAATACGTGTCATTGGATCTCCTTAAACACTAAGAGTTTAATCGGGCCAACGAATTTAGTAAAAATTTATCTTCTTATTTTTATGCCATTCATGAAAAGAATGGCAGTAGCACGGCCTAAACCATCGGAATAGAAATTCAATTCTTCCAAATAGGTATCTTTGAATTCCCTCAGCTCGAGATCTACAAGTACTTTTTGGTCAAAAGGGGCTATGTCTTCCATAATGCCCTTAATCACTTTTTCCCTAAATCTAACGGAATTAACATTCGTAACAAGATTATACTTTGGCAGCCCATTAATCAAAAGGTCCTTATCCGTATTCAGCCTTAACACTTTGATAACCAAATGAGGAAAACCGTCTTGAGTGACAATTTTAAGTCCCATTTCAAGCCTAATCGGAAATCGCAATTCTGAGCGTCCAACCAAAACCCGTTGAGAGCCTTGGAGTTTATAAATGATATCCAGATAAAGATTAAATCCTTCACCCTTTACTTCTGCTAGGACAAAAGCTTTCTCGGAACCAAGTTTAAAGTCCTTGCCTCCCAAATCTAGTAAATTTGCCTGGACCGCAGCAGTAATTAATTGATTGATATAATGCTCACTGATACTGACCGCAATATTGGCGTATTTTTGTTCAAATTTTCTATCAATCTCCAGCATCGATTGATCAAAAGCAGTGGCTTCAATTTGTCTTCTAATGGTTGTTGGGATTTGAGATAAAACGCAAAGGGAATGCTCCAGGTCATCTAAATTCGCACAGAAGTGACCATCAACTGCAACCTCAGCAACTCTTGAAATGGGATCGGCCACAGTTGATTTAATATCAAAACCCGCACTTACTTTACCTTTAGTGACTAAGGATCTGGGGATAAATATTTCTTGAGGAGTATCTTTAATAATATTTGAAAAACGCTCTTCCATTTTAACTTTAATCAGATCAAGTATCGCTATCTTCATTTGTTCTTTGCGAGTTGAAAAAAATTTTTTGATTTTTACCTGGTCAAAATTCAGTGTTCTATTACCTACTCGAATCGAAACGTCCGGCATATGAACATCTTTAATATGTAAGTTTATCAACTGAGGATTTTCCATAACTTTTGAGAAAACTTTTGAAAGATTAATTTCATATAAAGAAATCAGCAAAGAATTAGGGAGCAAAGCTGTTTGCCACCCCATTGGTAGTTCAACCATGAGATCAGGACTGATTAAAAATTCTGGCTCGATAAGTTCAATTTCAAATTTAATAGGTTGACCACTTGTAGTTGTCTTTAATTCAATTTGAAAAGCAATTCTGAAAGAGGATAACCTCAAGCCTTGAACATAATTTAGACTCACATATTCAATGCGATCTAGAACCGAAGACTTAGGCATCAGTTCAGTACTAAAATTATCAATAGAATATGAGAAGTTTTCAATTTTCATCTTGTAGCTAGATTCAAATAACTCCAGACTCAGAAGACTCTGAAAGTCTTTCATCCACTTTTGAGTATCCTCAGGAAGGTCATCCAATACTTTTTTTAAATCTAACACGATAGGTGTTTCAAATTGACGATCATATGGATCACCAAATTCATTATTAATAAGAAAAGTTCTCACTCGCTTTATCATTGAAGCTGAAGACTGTTGATCGAGTCTCGCTTTTATAATGACATCTTGTGGCGCCATAGCATGGGCCACAGTCATTTGAAGTAATAGAAATAAAATAAAGAGGAATTTCATTGGCGGCAGTTATAGCTTCATAGAGCATATAAGTCAGAGGGACAGTAAAAACTACAAACATATAAAATTAGATACTTAGATACGCCAACCAACTTTTTTAAGCCATAAAACGAACTCTTTTTTCTTTTTTTCTGGATCTTTAGGGGGCGGAGCCTGAGAGATCTTAAAAAGTGTTTCGGCCATAGGAGGTAAACCATATTCGAGTCGTCTCGTATCAAGCAATTTTAAATCTTCAATTTTTGTTGGTTTGAGTTCTCCCTCGACCCAATCAAAATTTGTTCCGTATAATTGAGGTTGGTCTTCTAAATAAGCCACACGATCTTCAAGATAGGCCAATAAATCCTTAGGATAATCGCCCTGAGCAGCGGCCATTCGAATTTCTAACAAACATTCCTTCATAAAATCAGGATCTGGAATGGAATGATTAATGATAAGCCAGGAAAGTTGAACGCCTTCAAATCCTGCATTGGACAAAACAGGAAAGCCATTCTGATTAATCATGACTTTGAGTTTTTTTGCATTTTCCAAATGAACTTTTTCCATCTCAGCATGATAAGCATCTTCCAAGATTCCTCTGGCCATCAGGGCTTCCCGAATAAAATGATCCCTTTGAACTAAGGGTGACAACTTATCTATCCAGATTTGATCAATACTCATTGTATTAATTTAGCCGACTAGCAAAGGAGAAGCAAATTTAACTTAAAAACATCGTGACCAAAATTAGCGCCCTACTTTAATTGTGTCATTGCCATTCATTATAAAATGAAGATAAAAATGAATCCATGAATGTTATTTTTTTTGATGGATATTGTGGATTATGTAATGGCTTTGTAGACTTCATGATGAAAGTCGATCGCGAAGCCATTTTTAAATTCTCTCCCCTTCAAAGTGATTTTGCGAAAGATAATTTAAAGCCGCAAGATGTAGCTAACCTCAAGTCGCTAGTCGTTATGATTGATCAAGATACCTATAGAAAAGCAACCGGAGTCATTAAAGCGCTCACAAAACTTGGAGGCTGCTGGAAGCTTATTTCAGTACTTAGAATTCTTCCCTCTGGACTTCTTAATATTGGCTATGATTTCGTTGCAACCAATCGATATCGATTGTTTGGGAAGCGAAAAACATGTCGTCTACCTACCCCTGTAGAAAAAACACGTTTTATTCTTTAATCCTTTACGATCAAAATTTAAAAAAGTATCAATGCCGCCGTAACAAGGACTGCATATGATTAAAACGCTCACATTCGCTTTTTTTAGTTTTGTCTTAATTTTTGATGCCTACTCATTTGACATCAATCTTCTCGCAAACAACAAAGAAACTATTTCAAAACTTGTAAAGGCAAAAGAAGAAAGTGCTTTGGCCCCCAATTGACTAGGCACCTTGTTTAATTTGTTTTTTATAGTCTAACGGGCTCATCATTCCAAGTCCAGAATGTGGCGCTTCTTCGTTATAATCCTTGAACCATCCCGGCAACATTTCTAAAACAGTATCGGCATCGAAG
>CAMASK010000014.1 GCA_945860895.1 Bacteriovorax stolpii | reverse complement strand
CTGCAGATAAAAAAAAAAGGGCCTCTTTCGAGGCCCTTCTCTTTTACTTTGTCTCGAGATTATTCGCGATTGTAATCAATAGCAATACGAGCAGCTTTACCAGTTCTAGTTCTTAAGTAGTTGTGCTTAGCGCGACGTGATTTACCTTTGATGATAATTTTCACACCTTCAACTGCTGGAGAATGGAATGGGAAAACACGCTCAACGCCCACGCCGTCAGAAATCTTACGAACGCGGAAGTGACCATTCATTTGTCCAGGGTGCTTCATAGCAATGCAAGTACCTTGGAAATTTTGAATACGAGTTTTTTCACCTTCTTTAATACGAACGGCTACTTCAATCGTGTCACCAGTTTTGAAAGCCGCAAATTTTGCAGCATTCGGGTTGGCATACTTCTTCTCTACTAAATCAACTAAATTCATAACGTCCTCTCTATGACGAAGCCTTCCATTCGCGCAACATGTGGCCAGAGGGAAGGGAAAATATTAGAGGGTCAGAGGCTTCTCGCAAGCCGGTCACAATAAATTGCGACCGCTGATCGAACAGACAAATGATTATATCCGTCATTTGCTATGCCAAATATTGGCTCTAGCCGAAAATCGGCTTGTTCAGTTACGGAAGCGGTTAATCCCCATCCTGTACCAAATAACAAGAACATAGGCGTTCCGTCAACTTGAATCTTTTGCAGTAGTTCTTTTTCTTTTCCATCATAAGTTTTGAAATTTGCACCGGTAACTACAACGCATGGCTTCCTGCCTTCTATGCGAGTAATTTCCTGAATGGCGAGCTCAATAGAATCAATAACCTCGGCTTCGGCCAGGGCATTTTTACGATCAGGATTGTAAATCAGTCCGGAATCCGCTTCCCAAAATCCTAAAATTTTCTTCACCATAGACTGCTGATTTTTTATGGGAGTGACTAAAAAATATTTTTTGAATCCAAAAGTCCGTGCCGTGCGCGCAATGTCATGAATATCTAAGTTCGTAACGGAAGTGGTGATTTCCTTGCCCTCTTTTGAAAGCACAGGACCATGCACGAGACCAATATAACAAGGTGTAGGTAATGACTTAAACATGCCCTTATTTATCTAAACTCTGGGCCTGTGACAATTAGTATTAAAAAAAGAGCTCACTTAAATATGAGAAGATCAGGTCGCCATTTCTGAGTCATCATTAATTTTTGTTGATGCTGCCATTCTTGAATTTTTTTATGATGGCCATCCAGTAATATCTGCGGAACTTCCATTCCTTCAAAATCCCGAGGCTTGGTATATTGAGGGGATTCGATTAGTCCATCTTCGAAAGAATCATCCGCGGCAGATAATTTGTTACCTAAAATTCCTGGAACAAAACGTACGGCAGAATCCAACATCGCCATGATGGCAATTTCTCCACCAGTCAAAACATAATCTCCGATGGAAAAGAAGTCATCCACATACTTAGATAGAAATCTTTCATCGATGCCCTCATATCTACCGGCAATCAGGACAACGTCCTGTTCATTGGACCCTAAAATATTTATGCCAAACTCTCTAGCTATTTTATTATTCCAAACCTTCCCTCTGGGGGCAGCGTAAATAACGTGGAGATTATCAAGCGAGTCATACCCACCAGCCTCTTGAACCCCTTTCACCAATGCTTCTTTCAAAACATCCGCCCGCATCACCATACCTGGTCCACCACCAAAGGGAGAATCATCAACACTTTTATATTTATTTTGAGAATAATCGCGAATATTCACAAAAAGCATTTCAAACTTAATGCTATCACTGCGCTCACCACGAAATGCCTGCCCCGCAATCCCACACTCAAGGAAAGGTTTAAACATCTCAGGAAATAAAGTCAGAATCCAGATGCGCTTAATCACTCTGTATACTCAGGAGAAATCATTATGATGTATTTTTTCTCCATATCAATTTTAGGAAAAAAAGCATCCACGTAAGGAAGAGTGATTTGAGAGCCATCATTTAAACGTATATCAAAAAGATACTGCATTCCATTGTCGGAAAAACTCACAAGGCAGCCTAACTTTTCACCCGTTTCACTCACCACATCCATATCAATCAAATCTATGAGATAAACTTCATCGCTACCAGTTTCTGGAAATGCCTCACGAGGGAGATAAATTTCAAATGGGAGTAACGTTTCCAGATGAGTGCGGTCTTTCATTCCATCAAAAGTACAAATGACTTTATTTCCAAAACGTAGTTTTAGGATTTTCCACTCTTCGTAGGCTTTGGAGATTTGGGATTTTTCAGAGGCAGGATAGAGATAAACGCTCATGCCTTCATTGAGAATACTAGACTCTACATCGTCATTTAAAAGACGTAGCTCTACGTCACCTTTAATCCCATGAGGATGAAAGGCGCTGGCAATTTTAATCATCTTTGGTTTTTCTTTGGCCATATAAATAAGAAACCCCAACCTATCAGATTGAAAGCAATCGATTAGTTGGGGTCGTTTAAAAAAAAATTAGTAAAAGCTTACTCGATAATTTCGAGTACTGATCTTTTTCTCAGCTTGGTGGATGCGGCATTGAGAATTGTTCTTAATGCTCTAGCCGTTCTACCTTGCTTACCGATCACTTTACCCAAATCCGATTTATCGACTTTGAGTTCAATGACAGTAGTTTGTTCACCTACGATCTCGTTAACTTCCACATTATCTGGCATGTCCACAAGAGCCTTAGCGAGATACTCAATCAAGACCTTTAATTCGCTGCTCATAACACCTGCTTTATCCCCGGTTCATCCGAGGCTAAAAGTATTATAACTTGATATTGTTGTTTTTGAGCAATGTTCTTACAGTATCAGAAAGTTGTGCCCCTTTTGAGAGCCAAGTTTTGATGCCATCAACATTTACGAACTTAATAGCTTCAGTGGCTTTTGGATCGTATTGACCTAATTTTTCAAGGAATTGGCCATCACGCGGGCTACGAGAGTTTGTAGCTACGATTGTATAAACAGGACGGTTTTTACGACCGCCACGGGCCATTCTAATTTTTACCATTGGGATTCTCCTCTAGAGTACACAAAAAATTTTTAAACTTTATATTTCATCTGACGGGTAAAGTCAAACCAATGACTTAGCTCCTTCAGAAATACTTTTTACCAAACTTGCTGTTTTTTGCACCTTTGACCTTGGGTTCACCGAAAGGCTGTTGAGCCTGTGCGGCCTGTCGGAAACCTTTAACTGGTCCCATTCCGGGTATATTTGGAAATCCACCACCTTTCATCATGCCCATCATCCCCACCATCATTTGACGCATTTGCCCAAATTTTTCGATAAATTGATTCACTTCCTGGACAGAGCGTCCAGCGCCGGTGGCAATACGCTTTCTTCGAGAACCATCGATGAGATCAACATCTTCCCGTTCTTTTTTTGTCATGGAATTGATGATAACTTTCATTTTTTTCATCTCACCTTCGGCCTCAGATAAGTCTCCCATCTGTCTAAGGGCCCCACCCATTCCTGGAATCATTTTTAAAATTGATCCAAACGATCCAAGTCGATTAATCGTTTCCATTTGTTTTACGAAGTCATTTATAGTGAATTTTCCCTTCTCAAGGTTGGCCATCATACCCATGGCCTCGTCCTGGTTGATAGCTTCTTCAGCTTTTTCGACCAGACTGAGAACATCACCCATATCAAGAATACGCTTGGCAAGGCGATCCGGATGAAAGGCATCCAAATCCTTCATCTTCTCACCAATGGAAATAAACTTAATCGGCACACCAGTTACATAACGAATGGAAAGGGCCGCACCACCTCGGGCGTCGGAATCCATTTTGGAAAGAACCACACCAGTAAGTCCCACTTTCTCGTGGAAGACCTTGGCCACATTGACAGCTTCCTGGCCGGTCATTGCATCGGCAACCATTAAAACTTCGGGATTATCCAGTGATTTACGAACATCTACCAACTGACTCATCAACTCTTCATCAATCTGCAAACGACCAGCAGTATCAATGATGGCAATTTCTTTATGAAGTTTTCTGGCTTCAGCTAATCCAGCGCGGACAATATCTACTGGCTTCATGCTCAGGTCTGAATCGAAGAAATCCACACCCAAATTTCTGGCATGAGTGATTAATTGATCTTTGGCCGCCGGTCGAAAATTATCTGCCGGAATTAAATAAACATCTTTTTTATTTTTAGTACGAAGATATAAAGCAAGTTTTCCAGCGAAAGTGGTTTTACCAGCACCGTTGAGACCAACAATGAGAATTGGGATAACTGGAGGACGATTAAGATTTAGTTCTTCATTTTCTTTACCCATCAAAGCCGCTAATTCATCATGCATGATTTTAACAAACTGCTGACCTGGCTCTACACCACGAAGAACTTTTCCTCCAAGAGCCTGTGACTTAACTTTTTCAATAAACTCTTTAACAACTTTAAAATTTACATCGGCCTCAAGTAAGGCTGTCTTTACACCCTTGAGAGTTTCTTCAATATTTTCTTCGGAGATTTTGTTTTTTCCACGAAGACTGCGAAAGGCATCTGAAAACTTTTCGCTCAAATTATCAAACATATAGACTCCTCTAATTTTTAACTACCTGAGCTTACAACAAATTCAAGGAAACGCGAAGTGTCAACATGGGGAAATAATATTTTCTCTAATCCAAGAAAGGCACTGTTCTGGAGAAGTAGCGATAAATGTAGCCCCACTTTCTTTCATTACACTAGCGTTGGCATTTTTATTCCAAATGGCTCCAATACTCTTAATGCCAAAGTTTTTGGCCCCAAGAATATCATGAATGGTATCGCCGATAATGCAAATGTGAGACTTATCTGAGTTTCCAACTAACTCTACTAACCCACTCATGTGAGGCTTAGGAAGAGCGTCATCTAAAGTGCAGAGGTTTTCGAATAATTGATAAACGCCCTGGGACTGCAAAATTTTAATTGTCGAAATTCTATCTCTAGCGGTCCAGACGTAAAGCTTACTTTCAAGTCTCAGAGAAAGAAGTAGCTCTTTAATGCCTGGATATAATCGATAGTTAAACTGTGAGGTATCAATGAGAGTACCGTCACAGTCAAAAATAATATGTTTAGTAATCTCTACTGACAACGGTAAGTATTACCAGCGCTGGTCATAAAGCGGGCCACAATCATGCCGAATTTATTGTAAGCTTTTGCATACATCACGCTTAAAAGTTCCTCATGCCCATCAGCTACTGTAAGAGAAAAACGCTCAATTTCAGAAGCTTCGTCGGTGGTTAAAACGTCTTCAGTATTAACAGTATTTGAAAGAGTTTTAATTAATTTTTTAAAATCAGCAGAGCTTCGGCGGCTTAAAGTGCGGACTTGGTCATAAGAAATTCTCAAATCATCACCAGGACCAGTTACTTCAATGTAGCTTCTAGTAATTCTGAAATTAAATGGATGAGAGATACAAGTTTCGTCGGCCAGAGCAGAAAAAGATAAGAACAAAACAATTAAAGAAATAAATTTCATATAATCCCTTGAAAACAGATTAATAGACATAGCCCAAACAGTATTCCGAATCACCTTAATCGACAAGCATCTCCTATGAAAAATCTATTTAACTGTTTGCATCTTCAATTTTCATCGTTTAAAAGTATGCCATGAAAATACTTACTCCTTTTAGCCTAGAGCTCACATCTAAGATTGAGAAGTTTCAATCTCTTGCTAAGCCTATGAACTTAGGGAAAATTGGTTTTTCATCCCGTTTACTTTTGGCGCCCATGGCCGGAATTTGTAATCTTCCTTATAGACTTTTAATGGAAGATTTAGGGGCCGGCGGAACAGTTTCTGAGCTCATTTCATGTCATGGCATTAATTATGGGAACCAAAAAACTTTAGAAATGCTCAAAATTGATCCAATGGAAAAAAACGTTGGTATTCAGCTTTTTGGCGAAGATTCAGAAGCCATGGCCCGGGCCGCTGAGGTGGCAGAAAGTTATGGACCCAAATTTCTCGACATCAATATGGGTTGTCCTGTCTCAAAAGTTGTCACCAAAGGTGGCGGTTCGGCCTTGATGAGAGAAGTCAAAAATCTAGCTCCTATGTTTGAGAAAATGCGCAGTGGAATGAAAATTCCCTTGTCCATTAAAATCAGAACAGGATGGGATTCGAATTCTCTTAATGCTGCCGAAATTTTAAAAATAGCCCATGAAAGTGGCATCGAGTGGGTGGCCATACATGGTCGCACCCGCAATCAACAGTATACCGGTCTAGCTGATTGGGATTTTATAGAATCTTTAAATGAAACGAAGAAATTACCACTCATTGGTAATGGCGATCTCCATCATCCTTTTGGAGTGTCTGAACGCTTACAAAAAACAAACTGTGATGCTTTGATGATTGCCCGTGGTGCTTTAAGAAATCCTTTTATTTTTCTTGAATCTCTTGACCCTAATTACGCTACTCAAAAGCGATCTATTTTCATTGGCAAGGATTATTGGGAAGTAGTTCAAAGACTTCATACATACATCACGCAAACCTTTACCGAAGAGCGAGCCCACCTTGTCCAGATGAGAAAGCTGATTGTCTGGTTTGCTGCCGGCTTTCCTCATGCCGCCGCTTTTAGATCCCAAATCTTTAACTGCCAAGTTTTAGAGGACACCATGAAACTCACTGAGGACTACTTTCTATCCTTGGGGGAGTCCCAGAAATTCATCAATTATGATGAAGTTTTCATGAGTTCTGGCCACGGTTAGAAAAAAATCACTGACTTAACAACTAAAGTTCTAAATGTTTAGACTAAAGCGTCCGAAAATAAGGATTATGCGCTACCTACTTCTTTTTTTGGCCGCTCCCTTTTTATCCGTTTATGCAGATGCTCCGGATTGCGCCAGATTAAAAAAAATCGCAAATGTGCTAGAAGACAAAATGGAGCAGCAGCGTTTTAAGGCTCCGGAATATAATTGCAGTGAAATGACTGCAAAAGATTTTGGCCTCCCTGATGGTCAAGTTGGTTTTAATAAAGAAGATGAATGGGACTACCGTTGTAAAGATTTATCCTCAATCGACGCCCAACTTAAATCCATTGAAAATGAAATTGCTCTTCTAAATGGAATAGCGGGTCTAAAAAATGATATTAATCAAGGTGTAGTGACTTTGAAAAAATTCACTAATCCTGAGGTGGCCAAAGAAGCTACTAATAAATTTATGAAAAACCTCGCTGTTGCTCAGTCTCTGGAATTATTCCTTGGAACAAATAATGGAGATTCAAAAAATATTCTTTCTGAATTAGTGAAGGCAGATCCAAAAGAATGGGAGAGCCTAAGCTCGTTTGCGAAATTGATTGAAAAATTTTGTAAGGCCAATCCGATTCCTGGGGATAGCGTCTGTATGAAGGGATTTGTCCTGACCCAGGATGTTTTTGAAGAAATAAATGGTTTTGTAAAATTAGGAAGTGAAACTTCACGTAAATTTAACAAACGTCAGGTTAATGAATTGAGTGACGCCCTAGGGATAAAAAAGGGTAAGGAAAAATATTCCTTTAATCAGCTCGCTCATGAGGTAAAAGTAAGTGAGAATGGTCTTTTCTCAAAAGCCGATTTACAAAAACTAAAAGAGCTGCCCCCACTCTCAAACAGCACTAAATTTGATTTTCTAAAAGATATTAAATCCTCTATGAAAGATTTAAAAGACTCTGAGGAATTAGTCGGGGCACAGGAAATTCCGGCAAAGTTCTCTTCTCTTTTAAATGATCTCAAAAAAAGACAACAATTTGAAATGAAGAGTAAGTTATCGCTTGTTCTTTTTAACAATGCAGACAAAATTCCAGAAGACTTAAAAGATAAATGCTCTCAGGCCAAAGAGCTGTCAATTTCCATTTCTGAATGCATCGAGCCACTATCAAAGATTTCTGGGCTAAATGAAACTCAAGCAATGCTGAATGATTATAACCAGGAATTTGCCTATGGAGAAGCTCATGTGGCAAAGCTCGATGAATTGCTTAAAGATTGTATTCCTGATGAGAGTCTTGAATATCCCGCCAAATGTGAAGGAATGATTACAAAAAACATGGCAGCTCTGGTGAATAAGGCCAATACCCTGAGTGCTATGCGCGCAAAACTTCTCTTGGCAAATCCAGGTCTGACTGTTCTTCGAAATTTTGCTCTCGAGCAGCTCGAATCAAACGAATGTATGTCAGCTGGAGAATCTAACATCGGAGAATGTTCTCAGGATGTAGGAACCATTTCCCGCGAAGTCGTTACCCTGTCTGGAGATGCTGGTGATGTGTTACATTTATTTGCCAGATCAGAAGCTGAGACAGATATTTCAGGTGTATGTGCTGAGCGAAGCGAAAAAGTACCACATACCGATGAACTGTGTGTTCTATACGAAGAAGGACTTAAAAAGAAAAAAACTTCTATTGCAACTAATCTGGTAGATAACGCTAATTTGAACCCCCAGGGACCTGGAAACGGTGAAGCGATTGGAGATTTCTTGAAATCAGTTGGTCTGACTGTGGCCAATTATTATAGAAAACCACCTCAGCAGTACAACACAAATCCTTACGCACCAATATACCCGTATGCTCCAATGATTAATCAACAGCCCCAGGATATCTCTCAAAAAATTATGGGACCATATATGGCCGCTGGTTACGGCAGCTACTCTCCTGGCCCAGGACTACGGCCTTATTCATCGGTAAATTCCAATGTAACTACCTATGCTGGCTATTCATTTGGTAGCTCAAGCCACTTTAACTCTCCAGTTGGTTGGTAAATCGCCATTTCCTGATGGCGTCTGAAGAAGTCATCTTGTGCTTTAAACTAAGAATAAATATAATTATTTCAATCAGTTAAACCTTTGCCGAAAGGGTCAGGCAACTTTTTCCTGGTAAGCTGTTAGAATTAATAAAAACAGCATGAAAATCCGAAAATAGAGAGGGGGAACCCATTACATGGATGTCCGATATCTGCTGTTATTATTTCTCTTGGTGTCTTGTTTACCGTCTTCTGAGGTGGGCAGTGGAAATTTATCTAATGGCAGCAGTTCAACCAGTAGTAATACAAATAACAACACCATTCCAGAAGCCATTACCCAGTGGAATTTTTTAGGCGCTCTAGCAAAAAATATTACGATCAATGTTTCGAATTTAAATAATGCCTACATCGTGGGTAAAGAAGCCGAAGTTTATTTAAACACTACAACTGGCGCCATGGATTCAGAGTACTGTTTAATTTCTCGTTTTAAACTAAATGATAATTTGTATCATGACGTGCGCTCCCGCATCGTTGCTCTTTCTTATTATAATTTTACCGACAAAAGAACGATCAAAATTTTTCGCGTTGATTTTAATGACTCAACCAATTCAGAAAGCATTTGTGTTGGTGCCTCGGCTTCCCCTTTCCCAATCGATCGTATTGACTCCAATGGAGTCCTCGCCCTCGATCCTGAACTTCCCATAGCTGCGAACACTACATTTACACCGACTTCTCTTTGCTTAAATTGTTCAAGTGTTCTTACTAGCAGCAAAATGTTTATCACGCGAAGAACATTGGGAAGACTTGAGGAATTAAAGTTGAATGAAATTGATACTCGTGCCTTGGGTTTAATGATTGATCCAAATAATCTTACAAATGGAGCGAGTGCTAGTTGTTCCAAATCTGACTGTGTGGCCCGAGGTTATGATTGTTGTCTGGATAATCAATGTATTACTGATGGATCTATCCGTTCATCAGCTTATAGTCAGTATCCAACCCAATTAACGGCAGCACAAAAAGAAAGAGAAACCAATCCCCTTGCCTTCTTGAGCTATCCCCATCTTTATTATATTTGCGGGTCTACAGTGCCAAGCCCTCCTAGTGATTCTAGTGCTGGAAGTTATGAGCAAGGATTAACTCAACTTAAAAAAGATTATTTTTGTGTTGAGCACATAAAAAAATATAAAACAGGCGCGACTTTTCACCAGGATATTCTTGGTGGCACCAATTTCATGAACAACATTGATTTAAACTCCAATGGTTTATTCACTGACACTGGTGATATCTACAAAGATCGACCGGGAATTACTGACGTTACAAACCAAGCCTCTACACTTTATCCAATTGATATTGAATGCCGCAATGACACGGATACTAGCTCGAGCATGCACTATAAAAAAGTAGTAGAGAGACTTTATAAAAATTGCGGTTGCTCAAAAACGACTTTACCGGAAATGCTGACTTTTTGCCCGGCATATGACTATGCAGTTAATTATTTTGAAGCCTCTGGACTTCCCAATCGTATTGACTGCTATACTCCAAACCCAATAGAGCCAAATATCCCATCTCAGCAGACTGTAGCAATTAACGCCCGTTCGGCCCCACATCGTTATTTCAGATCTTGTGGTGATGAATTCGGCAGCACTGCCACATGTGCAACTGGCGACGCTCAAGAGGGCGACATATTTGAATATCAGGACGAAGGTAAGATTCTTCCCTATCAAGAAGACTTTGGAATGAATTCAATCCTGGGGCAAATGAATGTGACTCTGGATAAAGCTGTACCGGCAAAAATGATTCCAGTTGAACTCGATCAAGTTTATCAAATTTCTACGACCTCTGGCTTTTATAGCCCTTGTCCTACTTGCGGCAAAGATAAGTGGTTCTCTTCTTTTAGTGCTTACCCAACTTCGGCCTATGGATCGGGTCTCCAGGCGATTGGTCATTCAACTGAAAGAGATGGCTTTGGATTTAATACCACTGGCGGTAACTACGAAGATACGATTTTTGGCCGAGCTTGTTGGATTCCACCAACCATGATTCCTTTCACCCATTTAGCAAATTCAACTGTAAAAACTCAACGTCAGAACCGACTCAAATCTCAAGCTGCACTTTTTGCCAACGGCTATCAGCGTGACTGGTTTGGATTCAATAAGGGTGCCTTGATTGGTTCATTTGACGGTGTCAGTTGGTTTGCAGTTGGTAAGGGAAGAATTGTTCGCACGACTTCAAAAAAACTTTTCCTTGCCATCAATGCTCCATTTGCTGACCTGGCCGCTGCGACTTTGCATGTGGTGAATGTGCAGGCCTATGATGGAATTTCACAAATGGCACAGATGGATTATGATCCTCAATATCATCTCTCTCATCCTTACCAGAATGAAGCAGGTAATTGTCAGGCCAATCACTTCTGTTCAACTGACACTGATTGCGTAACCCGCCTCGGTTGGGAGTACATGTGTGCTGATGTTCAGGATACTAAGACCCAGTGGCCTCAGTTTGATGTTAATGCTAACGAAATGGCCAGCTCATCAACCATAACAACCATAGATCAAATCCTGCTTCAAAAAAGATTTCCCTCTGCCTCGACTAAACGTTGCGTTTACCGAGGATCGGGTTCACTTTGTATTCCGAATTCACAAATTGTATCTGTCTTGAACAAAAGAAAGACTCTGACTTGTGCCCCTAATTTCTATTGCGCAAATGTGGCCACAAGTGGTGCGTTCAACGGGAAAGTGGCCCGCTATGGGGCAAATCTTGAAGACATCCCAGTGACTAAAAATCATTATTACGGTAAGGATGCCAATGTACTTGGACGTCCCTTAAGTTATGTCTCTTCATCACTTACAACTTCCCTTCCAAGTGAAATTAAAACAAACCTAACTCAGAACATGCTTCAAAATGAAGCCACTGCACTTAGTACCACTGGGATTTGTTTGCCTGGAAAGCAGTTACCAGATTTATCATCACAGGCCCTGTTGTTTAATCCTTATGAGCAGCATAAAAATCCAGATGCCTTTAAAAGAACAGATTACATCAGTCAGGTGGGTAGCTGTAATTCCGGCCTATTTACTTCATACAGATATTCTTCATGCCCGGTATTCAATTCAGATGGTGATTACGAATTTCTCTCTTCCACTTTCACAACCACCAATTACATCAATCGCGCCAGGGCCCAAAATAGCTGCGGACTTGATTCCTTACTTTCGAGCTCTGTATTGACGACTTCTGTTGATAATTTATCCTCTAGTTCACCTTTTCGCGGAATTGAAAGTAAGCCACTTAATGTAACGACTGTCTTTGAAACGTCCATCGCCAGAGACGCTTGTCTTCGTCGCGCGGGCTCTGTTTGTCATACTGATCTGGATTGTGGACCAAATAAAATGCATGCTGATCAAGTTGATAATTTTAGCCTTGCCTATTTTGGAAATGAAGCTGAAAAAAAATACTACTCAGAATATCTGGTGTGTGGACAGCTAGCTCCAAAGCCCTCACCAGGCCCATCCAGTGAATATAAAACTTTTAATATGAATCAGAATAGATGCTGTCGTGAAATTGGAAAAGATCTGACGACCTATACCAGTAACCTTCCCAATAAAGTAAACACGACAAGTAGCACGGATTACGAAGCTGTTTCTTATAATCTAAAAATGACCATGGCCGCTGGCACTGCTCCCAACGATTCACTTCGTTATTCACGACTGGCCGTTGTTGACGGACTGGGTTCAGCTAGTCGTCCAACACTTACGGCTTACCAAAACCGGGATGCAACTAGTGGCGTGATTGATTCCTCTAAACCAAACGTTTTAAATACAACGAATCAGTGGAAAACATTGAATGAGGCGAATTCAAAGAACTGCTGTGGCGGTGGATGGATCAGAAAATTTTCCGATGGCGGCAATGACTGGTCCAGAAATGACAGGGTCTATCTTGATGTCACTAATTTCGCCTGTATAAATTCACGTACAGTCATGCTGACAAAACCTACGGATGTGGCCATCCAGTACAACAACTCTCCCGGTGATGTACAACTTTTGGCCAATAGTGATTACGGTGAGTATTGTAAGGATTTAGCAAATGGCGTAAAAGGATTATGTGCTCAGTATCCTATCGAAGACACAACAAATGTGATGGCACCAAGTATTGTGGATGTCATTGTAGCACCTACTGGTGATAATACGACTCATCTTAAAACTTTCGGCATCGTTTTTTCTTCACAAAAAGATTATTATTTTTACCCACAAAGTGCAGATGGTAATAAAGGCATTATTGTTGATAACACTAATCCTAACGGAAGAAGAAACATTCAGATTAAGATTCCCAGTTACATAACGAGAAGTTGGGATAACAGAATTTCAAGTCTTGCCGATGGATTAGTCGCTACTCGAGATGACCTTCAAGCAAGAGTTACAATGTATGAGGCTGCCAATGAAACAGTTGAAGGTAATTGTACTAAAAAAACCAGTCTTTCTTTAAATTCTCCAACTTTATCTGGTGCTGGACAATGCACTTTAGCTGATAGTGCTCACTGTTGTTATTCTTTTGATAGTTCAACAAGGATTTTAAAAGTCGTACCGGCCTTTGACGGAGCATTTAATCCTAACCAAACATCCAAAAAAATGGGTGTCAAACTAATCAATGCAACACCAGCTGGCTCTGGTCTTATTACACGCATGAAACCAGGAACCAGTGCTTATTATCTAAAACACTTAGGCAAACTTGAACTTTCAGGAATTCCTCAAATCACTTTTGAGAAATTAACTTGTAGTGATTATTTCAAACGAATTGTTCCTGGACTCTTTAAGCATCCAACTTCAACAGATTTAAACGTGACAGAATTTATTAACCCTACTTACTCATTCAGATCTTCGGCCGTCTCGACAGTTTATAATACGAACTACCATGCTCTGGCCCACGAGCCAGTTTTCTCTGCGAATGATTTTAAATGCTGTACCCCACTGGGTAAATCAACTTCAAGTAAATCGAATTGCTGTTCTGGCAATGGAACTGTTAATCCAAGTGGTTTGACTTATACTTGCGATTTACCAATAGGTGTTGATTTAATGAGCTACTTCAACCGCTACGTTTCAAATGAAGGCCAAGGAACTACCCAACCTGGTGGTGGTCTTGAAGAGGCTGATTTTGATCCATTGACTGGTGAGCCGCTCATTGGCCCATCAGTGACTTCTAAAATTTCAGCTCTGGGTAAAGCTTATTGCACTAGCGGAAAAGTTCGTCCGGGTGGCGCTTTTGGAGAATTTAATCTTGAACCCTACGGCAATGACACCAATGATACTGAAAAAATATATGGGATCCTCGATTCTTCAAAAGATAGCGGTGAACTAACTAGTACAGCTGGAAATATTGCAGTAGGATACAATGAATTTATGAAAGGTTTCCGTTGGAACCATCACCTGTATTGTGATGAATAAGAAGCAGGATAAATGAAAAAGCCAAGCAAATCCCCTAGTGAATCGGCCGTTGAAATGCGCGAGATGGTCATGCCTAATCATGCCAATCCCCAAAATACAGTTTTTGGAGGAACAGTGATGAGCTGGATTGATATCGCTGCTGCAATGGTGGCCGCGCGCCACTGCGCTAGACCTGTGGTAACTGCCCACATTGACGACATCGATTTCGTGGCCCCCATTAAAATGGGCTATCATGTACTCATTCAAGCCTCACTTAATTACGTTGGCCGCACTTCCATGATAGTTGGAGTGAAAGTGACTTCCGAAAATCCTTACACTGGGGAATCCCGCACTACCACCAAGGCCTATCTTACATTCGTTGCACTCGATGACCTGGGTCGACCAGTAGAAGTTCCTGAATTGAAACTTGAAACAGATAATGAAATTCGTCGTTTTGAAAATGCCAAGAAACGTCTGGCCTTAAAGAAGACAATTAAAGAAACCCTACAAAAAAATCTCTCAAAATAAAAAAGCCCCCATTCGGAGGCTTTTATGTGTGTGTGCAGGAATTAAATCTCTTTCAAATTCTTTTTTAAGAGTTAATAGATTCATTAAATCAGTCAAAAACCCGACCCGTCAACAGCAAAACACAAGATATAGTATGTTTTATTGTCACAATTTTGACACAAGTCCTAAAATCATAGACATTACAAGACGCGCAAAAAAAAAGGCCTTCTTGCGAAGGCCTCTATGGCAAGAAAGGTTTATTTTCCTTTCATATGTCCTTTAAGAAGCTTTTTCTTTTTAGCGAGACGCTTAAGCTTCGTTCCGCTTTTTTTGTTTTTTGATGCCTTCTTAGCTGGGCGTGACTTTTTAAGTTTTTTCATAAATCCTCCTCAATGTATCAATTCGAGTCAGTCTATAATAAAAGAAAGCCTTTGCAAACGATAGGAAGACACATGAGATTAACTTATTTGCTAATATTTTTCTCTTTAAGCGCCCTGGCCCAAAATAAACCTCGAATTCAAGTGATTCCTAATCCCGAATCCCTGGAGGACTTTGAACATGAATTCAAGGGGTGCCCGGAAAATTCAGAATGCGACCAAGTCATGGGCCATATGCTTAAGCGCTGGAAAACCCTTGTTTCAAATTTAAGAGAAAGCACAGATTATGCAAAAAATGCTCAGGCGATTGAAATGTTTCGTAGTAAATATGGAATTCCAGTGGAGTTCTATACCAACCAAAAATCCCAAATTAGTTTTAAGCCTGCCCTAAATAGCTCTTCTTGTAAGGAGCACAATCCGAAGCCACCAGGAGTAAAGATTTTTCGGGGAATTTCTTTTATGAAATCTATGACTATGGACACAGCAATTATATGGCGAGATCAGGCCCTGATCGAATTACCCATCAAGGATAATCTCACCCCTCAACCTGTTAAAGTTTATTATTCTACTGGAGCTATCACTTATAATTTACCAATCGATGATCAGCCACTTTTAATAAAGGGCAAAGAGCTCTACGTTTTAAAAGAAGAAGATGGGTTTTACTACGTATTGAAAATTTCAGAAAATGGTGACTGGAAGATTGTAAGTGTCGATTTTACCCAACTGAGTGCTTGGGAAAATAAACGACAAAATGTTGCCTGTCCTACTGAAAAAGAAAAAACTCCAACCGTTTTTAATAATGAGTTTTGTAAAACTGTTTGGGATGAAGAAACAAAAAAAGCAATAACAGTTCAAATGGAACAAGGTTGCATAATTTAAGATCAGAAATATCCAACTTGATCCGTTCCTCGGTAGCGCGTCTTATTTTTGTACCATACGATTTTTGATCAAGTTAATTCTCTTGCGACTCGCCTCTGTGACATATTTTTCAAACCAGTAAGTTTGAGTCATAATGAAAACTTTCTTCTCCTCTGGATGAACAAACGAAAGATCTTTAGGAGATTGAAGCATCTTCAAAAGATAATAATTCGCAAAAACGGGAATTTTAAGCACTGATCTCATAGAGTCTGGACGATGATGAAAGGATAGTTTGGAGGCATAATGAGTGATGAGATTATCAAATTTATAATAATTATCACTTAATCCCTCTTCGCATAATGCTTCAATTTCTTGGCGAATTTCCAGATGATAATCTTTTATAGAGAAGTTTTTATTAAAAACTAATTCGGGAAAAAATTCTTTTGAATCAGAATTAACAGTACTGGATTGATAAATGGAGAACTTAGGAATGAAGGCTGAATCAGTTTCAATTTTATCATGATGAAACTGAGGACAATAATTAACATCAGAGACTATGTTTAAATGCTGACCCACCATTAGGTATTGATAATAAAGGGCAGTGAAATAAACTCTGCGACTCGACTTACCTTCAACATCTGTAACATCAAGACTTGCCGGTGCACGAGATGCATTCTTTTGGATTTTTTCCACTAATTCGGGAGCAAAGGGGAATTCGATATTTACCAAGGCAGGTGTCAGGTTGGCGCATCCAATTAACAAAAATGTAGAAAAAATAGCAAAAGATTTCATAAATTCACCTCTTCAGTGAACTACTCGGAAATCATTTTGAGAACTTGATTTCCTGAGCATTTGTGTCCAATATAAGAGTATGAAATACTGGATTATGAAGTCGGAACCTGAAGTTTTCTCCTTTCAGGAGCTTAAAAAGCGTCCTAAAAAAACTGAACCCTGGAATGGTGTGCGCAACTATCAGGCCCGCAATTTCATGCGTGATGAAATGCAAGAAGGTGAGCTGATTCTATTTTACCATTCTAGCTGTGAGATTCCCGGAGTGGCAGGTATTGCGAAAGTGAGCTCAAAACCCTACCCTGACTCAACCCAGTTTGAAAAAAAATCAGAATATTATGACCCCAAGGCCACCAAAGAAACCCCTCGCTGGTTTCTCATCGACGTGACTTATGATCAGGATTTAAAAAACTTTGTTTCTCTGGAAGAAATGAAAAAGCATAAAGAGCTCAGTGAGATGAGACTTCTTCAAAGAGGTAACCGCCTTTCAATTCTGCCGGTTACCAATAAAGAATTTGAATTTATCTTAAAGCTTGGAAACTAATCATTCAATAACGCTGAAATTTCCGTTAGAAGAAATCTTATTGCTCTCTACAGAGACACGAATTTCTTGGGGCGACTTATTCTTCTCAGTCACAACATAAGCGTATTCACCATCAGGCAATACTTTGTAGAACTCTGAAGAATTGAAAGCATAAGATCCAAGATCTTTAGATTCTGGAGAAAGTTGTTTCACTCTCACTGTTCCAGAAACTCCCGCACGCTTCATTTTAAAACCAGCACCCCGATGAACTTGCTTCATAAAGCTAACCATTGAATCACGATTGCTCTTATAAAAATCTGGAATATCAGAATAGCTAGGATATTTAGTGTGTGAAACTTCTAAAGTAATTTGCAGATCATTATAGAAAAAACAACTCCAGTCCTGCATTCCACCTTTTACAACATACCAGTCAGCACCATTTGTAATCCCGCCAGCAAATTCAGAAGAATTTCTCATTTCCGGATTAAGATCAGCATAGACCAAAGAAAGCTCTTTTACTAAACCATCCAATGGGTGACGGTCATAAGTTGAATCCCATGGGTAGTTGGCCACAATTGTTCCACCATGAAAGTTAGCAGAAAGAGAAAACTTACGTTCTGCCTGAAACTTCATGACATTTTGATTCTCAAGCTCTCTTCCTGCAGCAGAGTTGGCCTCTTTCAGATCAGGAAAATTACGATTAAGATCTGTCCCGTTCGCATTTGCACGCTGCTTTCTTTCTGAACCATCTGGATTCATAGAAGGCATGATATAGATTTCGGTATTATTGATCAACTCAGTCAACTCATCATTAGAACCGTATTTTTCTGCCATCTCTTCAATTAATGAAACAGTCATCTCTCGCCCCGTAATCTCATCACCATGCATAGATGAGATGTACTTAAACTCTGGCTCAACTTCATCAATGTTTACATTGTCAGAAATTTTCATTACCCACAATTCTTTTCCTTTTATCGATTTACCGATTGAGAAAAGTTTCATCATCGAAGGATTTTTTGCAGCTGCGGCCTGAAGCTTAGCCGTGATCTGTGCATGAGAAGGATACTCAGCAAAAGCTAATTTTGAGACAGACTTCATGTCAAAATATGGGATCTTCTTCTCATCAAGATATTGACTAAGACCATTACGACCATAGATCTCAAATCCCTCAGAAGTAACGTGATCGATTTCTACAGAGCCAGCAGTAATAAGTTCTTTTAAAACTTCTGGTTTTTGACCTAATACAAAAAGTTCTTCTTCAATTTTAACCGAAGCAAAAGCTTGTGAAGTGAGAACGCATAACGATAATGATAAAAGCAATTTTTTCATAAAGCATTCCTTTGTTTACCAATAGATGCTACTCCTCACGAAGTAGCATCGGCAAAGGCTGAAAACAGAAGACATTTAATTTAAGAATTTTATTATTTTGCGAATAGGTAAAGATGATTACGCGAAGAATACAATGCCATGAAATCTTCGGTTGTAACTAAATCAGAAAAAACGGCTGAAAAATCATAACCAAGATTGAAGGTATCAACGACTTTTAGAGTTAAGGGATCAACGGCTTGAATCTTGCCGTCAAAGCTTGCCACTACCAACATGTCTTTCCACCATGTTACAGCACTAATGGCCTGCTTAGAAATTTTGGCGCTCTTTAAAATTTTGGCATCAAGTCCCATGATGACAACTTCTCCATCGTTGCTACCAAGAATGAGCTGCTCCCCCTTTAAAAGAGGATGGGCCATTACGCTTACGCCAAAATCTCTAGCAATCGCACCATTTTCAGGGTTGATCGCCTTTAATTCTCCCGATGGAGAACCAGAAATAATCATGCCGCCAGCTATTATTGGGTTCAGGTCGACATCAACAAATTTTGAATTATCAACCAGCTTGGTTTCCCATAAAAGTAGACCTTCATCCAAAGACAAAGCTCCTAGGAATCCATCAGCAAATCCAAGAACAACTTTATTCCCAAGGATAAGTGGTCTAGTGGTTCTTTGAAGAGTAGTAGTTACTGGCACTGCTCTTTTATAAACCCATATCATTTTACCTGTTTCAGCATCTAACTGAACAATCTGATGCCCACGTAAATAAATAAAAAGTCTGCCACCATGAAACACTGGAGCACTTTCAATAGGTGCAGCCAGATCAATAGCGTATTTTAATTTCCCAGATAGATAATGGCGGACAAAAAATCTACCATTCAATCCACCATAGGCAACATGTTCATTAAAAAATTCAACCGGACCGCCTAAAGGTGTTTTTTCATTCATGGCCCAGAGAAGACGTCCTGACTCAACATCATATGCACTCATCACACCATTAACACTGCCCATATAAACGATGTCATTAAATATACGGGGAGCACCAAGACCAATAGGTAAATTTCCCGAAACATAAGCAGCATCAAGATTTTTAGACCAGATGTTATTAAAAAAATTCTTTTCTTTTTTTGGAGCTTGAGGCTTTAGGCCGGCGCATCCAGTAAGAACTAGCAGGACCCCTAATAAGCAATATTTCATTGTTTTAATTTTGCGAGATAAAGTTTTGCTAATTTAGCCTGATCATCATTTGGAAAAGTATTGATTACGTAATCAAAATGAGTTTGAGCTTTTGCTTTTTCGCCTAAAGCGAGATTTAAGCGACCAAGCTCAAGGTTGACTTTTGAAGCCATCAAAACTTCTTTGTCTGTGGCAATTTTTTCAAGAACTGCAATCGCTTCAGCAAGTTTGTTTTGCTTTTCCAAGGCAACCGATCTTTGCATACCTACAAAAAATGAAGTCACTGGATGAGACATATCAATTTTAGAAAGAACTGTTTCAGCTTCAAAGAGAGCATTCTTTTCAATTAAAAACTTACCCATCTCAAGGCCAACCGGAACCATGACGGCCGCAGTTTGAACATCTTTGCCCAAACCTTCAAAAGCTTTTACTAATTCAGCAACTGCAAGCTTGCCACCCTTAGCACTATCCCAAACCTTAGTCTGGAATTCGAAAACTTTAACTGAAGTGTTCAGCGCTGAGGCTTTTTGAGACTGCCTCCATACAACGTATCCTGTTGAAAGAAACAAAACTGCAAGCAAAGCACCGAAAAAGATTTTTCGGTTTTCATAAAGAATATGACCGAAATCTGTTTTATTTAAAGTTTGCTCGAGAGTCTGAGTTTGAGTCACATCGCTCATGAAAATCCTTTTTGCTGTCTTTGAAAAATTCCTTAGAAGTTTAAAACCTCCCTCGTTCAGTTGTCAAAGATCAAAAGATTCCTTAGACTTAAGTTATGATACAAAAATTGATCATCTTCTCATTTTTTCTCCTTCCATCGATCGCCATAGGGGCAGATCTCCGTGGTCGTGTGGGGATTGGATTCACTAATCAGCTGGCCAATGATATCCCGGCCATTTCTCTTAAAACCCAACAATCCAAGACATTTGCCCTAGGTGCCATGCTCGGATTTAAATCAAATAACGACAATACTCTTTATGGAGCTGGCCTTAAGCTTTACCGCATCATTTTTGACGAACCACAGCTAAATTTTTACATGGCCGCTCTTTTAGCTTCAGAAACTTACTTAAATCAAAAAAAAGAAGTCCAAACTGGTCACCAGATTGATGGCACTATAGGGTCAGAATTTCATTTTTCTGGACTTGAAAGCCTAGGCTTTAGTCTAGAGTTCGGTCTCTCAGTTAGAAAGGTCAATAGCGAAGGGGGCAACAGCTTTCAAACTTTAGGGGATCAATTCCTTAAAGCGGCTGTGCACTTTTACCTCTAACTTATGCAGATTAGACTAATTCTTCTTATTTCACTTTTTCTAAACGTTTGTGCCTTTGGGCAGTCAAATGAGCAAGTGATGCAGGAACTTGATGATGAAAGCACACTCAGTGGCGCCGATATCTTTACAGACTTTAGTGAAGACTTGGAAACCTCCCAAGTTTTAGAAGATGAAAGATTTTATCGTTACGGAAGATTCTTTTCAGTTAATCTTGGTGGTGGAATTACGACCTTTACCGGAAACCGAGGTCAAGCTTATGAAGACAATCCACCTACTTTCCATTTATCAGTAAATTATTTTCTTGATTTTCAAAAAGCCATCTTGCTCGGCATAGAATATTCAAAACACACAATGGTTTTAAATACTGAGGTGAATGGTTATCCTGGACAGGGCCAAATTGGGACGGTGGTCACTGATATGACTCGCTTGTTCGTGGGATATAAATACTACATCGATACTACGGACTTAGGAACTGCCATTACCTATTCCAACCCGTATTTTGTAGGCCGCCTTGAGTATTGGTACCAAACCAATAAATTTATCGATAAGAAAAACTTTGATAAACAAAAAGGTGGCGGTATTGGATCTGGCCTTGGCTTTGGTTTTGAATTCCCGGTTGAACTTAAGGCTTCCTACATCAATGTAGAATTCCTTTATCACGTGGTGAACTTTTTTGATAAGTTCACCCAGGATTATCGTCAAACCAATGATCCGGCCAGTACTTATGGTTACGAAGACCTTACAGGAAATGTAATTTCAGTCATCGTAACCTATAACTTTACCTGGTAGGGCCGCTGGATTTCTTTTCTACTTTCTTCATTCTTCTTTCAATGTCAGTCGATGTTCTGAAAATCAAATGAACTGGTGTATTTGTAAGATCAAATTCATTTCTAAGTCCATTCACCAAGTAGCGGCGGTAGTTATCCGGAATATCCTGAGACTTGTTGGAAAAGATCAGGAATGTCGGTGGACTAGACTTGAGCATGGAAGCATATTTAATTTTAAAACGCTTACTGCTGGTTTTCTGAATCACTACCGGATTTTTTTCTGTCAGCGTTGATAAGCAACGGTTCAATGCACCAGTTGGAATTTTTCGATTGCGAATAACAATGGTGCGCTTTAAGGCTTCACGCAAATAATTAATGTTACGGCTCTTCTGAGCAGAAATCGTCACGAGTTGGCAGAAACTTAGCCAAGGAACATCATCGCGAAGGTTTTGAATCCATTCTTTTTTCTTTTTTTGATCAGCAAAGACTTCTCTTAAAAGATCAATCTTATTTAAACAAACGATCAGGGATTTTCCTTTCTCTAAAGCGATATCAATCAGACGACGATCCTGGTGAGTAATCCCCAGAGTTGAATCAATCATGAAAAGCACGACATCAGACTCAGAAATCGCCCGAAGGGAGCGGTAAACAGATTGAGTTTCAATAAAGCCATCAACAAGTTTTGCCTTACGAATACCGGCAGTATCCACCAGCTTAATCGAGCGCCATCTATTCACAAAAAGTGCATTTTCGAGATCGGCGACTTCTTCAGGAGCGCCATTCCAGTTTTTTTCAATTTCCGATATGATCTGATTTTCAGAAAAGTAATCGTCCCCTGTATTAGACTCATCAAAACTAAAATCTTTTGCTCCACGAGTTTCAATTTCCTCGTCCTGAAAACCTTTGGACTCTTCTGTTTGACCAAATTCAATGTAAATTTTTTGTTCATTTTCAGTCAGATCATCTTCATCCACATCATGCAAATCAACATCGCCTGTTTCGGCAAATTTTTTCATTTCATCAAAGATTTTTGAGTTATCTTTCCTGAAAGCATTGTCTTGAGAGCTTAAAAGATCAATGTCTGGGCCAAAGTACAGATCAACGTAGCCTTCAATTGGATCAACTGTTGTCCCGGCAATTTCTGAAACCAACGCCCTTTGCGCACCCACCAGACAGTTTAAGAGTGTTGATTTACCAGCATTTGGTGCACCAATTATAGCAACCGATGAAACCACATCATTTCTTGGTTTCACACCATTTTGCAAATGCTCTTCAACTGAAAGATTTTCTTCAACGATATTAAGCTTTTTAGCGGCAATTAATAATTTCTCGCGAAGATCACCAAAACCGCGGTTATGTTCCGCAGACATTGGCTGCATATCTTCTGGATCAAGACCGAGATTATAAAAATCGTATTGATCCCCTTCCTGCTTATCTGTGTCGAATTTATTTAAAAGCATCCAGAAAGGTTTTTTCGTAGAACGGATGTAATCACAAATTCCTTTATCAAAAGGAAGCAGTCCATCACGCACATCTACTACGAAGAGAACTAGATCAGACTCATCAATTGCAATTTTCGCATGATCGGCCATGATGTTAAAGAAAGGATCAATATTATTTTTCTTTTTAGGATCGATTTCAATTTTATCCGGATAAAATCCACCAGTATCAACCAGTATGATTTCTTCCTCGCAAAGCTCTCCTTCATAAAGCTCTTCAAGCTTCATAATGCCGTAGTGACGATCGCGAGTCACACCAGGCTGATCGTGAGTCATGGCGAGATATTGTTTTCTCATTAAGCGATTAAAGATAGTACTCTTACCGACGTTTGGTCTTCCGATTAAGGAGACGACGATTGATCTCTTATTCATTTTTTCCTCCACACGCGAGCCGAATGCTGGGTCCGTGGAAGACCAATTTCATCCAAAACGAAGTTATTATTAAACCATTTCGGTGATACTTTTACATGAAGATTCAAGTGAACCTTACCACCAGTCATCGCCTCAATTTTTTTCCGGGCATTGATTCCGATTTCTTTGATAATTGATCCGCCTCGACCAACTACAATTGCTCGCTGGGAAGGACGATTCACCAAAATGGAAGCAGAGATATGGGCTTCAGGAGTAGCATTCTCCTCTTTCTTTTTTACGTCTTTATATTCATCGATCACAACGGCCACTTCGTATGGCAATTCTTCATTTAATAAACGGAAGGCTTGTTCACGAATGTATTCAGTCACAAAAAAGCGCTCATTTTTATTTGAAACGTCGCCATTAGGATACATGTGAGGTCCACTCTGGGCAGCATCTTGAATGGCGCCAGTGACTTCGTGGATATTATGACCGTCAATTGAACTAATAACAAAATGCTTTTCAATAGTAGGACAAATTTCTTTTAAGGCATTCATGGTTTCAGTTAATTTCACGGCTTCTTTATTTACCAGATCTGCCTTGGTGAAGATAATCCAAGTGCGACTAAGTGGATTCTCAAAGTTTTTGACAAAATCTTTAAATTCAGAAACGACGTTATTTACAGTTAGATCCAGGAGCACAAAGTTTATATCTACACCTTCAGACCCCATCTGTGCCTGACCGTTCATCCTTTTATTCAATTCCTGGCTATTGGAATGAACTCCCGGAGTGTCGACTAAAACAACTTCAGTACGATCAATCGTGAAAGCACAATGAAAGTTATTTCTGGTCGTCTGAGGCTTAGGACTTACGATTGATAGATCAAATCCCAAAAGATGATTAATAAAGGTACTTTTGCCAGCATTGGGTTTTCCCAATACAGCAATCATAATCGCTTTATTATGTGGATGTTGGTCTAATAATAACATGTATGCTCCTTAAAAATCTTTGTTCTCTAATACTTTACGGGCCAGCTCACGCTCACCGGTTTTTTTGGAAGGAAAAACTCCTTCCGTTATCAACGAATCATTAACCCATAACTTCACCAAAAAACCTTCCTGAAGAATGTCTGCACTATAGCGGGGAAGAGTTTTATATTTGGCCAGAGTGGCTTCTTGTAATTTTGATTTGGAATCAAAGTTGTCGAGTTTATCTAAATTGAACGCTTCGGGAGCTGAATTAGTTAACCAAGTTAACAATTTTGCTGAAGCGAATTCCAAACCATGAAACTTAAATATTTTGGCCATTAATGCCTCGAATGTGTCGGACAGCACAGTGTCCTGAAGATAAAGCTCTTTTTTGAATTCGCCTTTACCAACTAAGATAAATTCCTGAAGTTTTATGTGACTGGCGACTTGCGCGAGCGTTTTTTCATTTACAATGGAGCTGCGAAGTTTTGAAAGTCGGCCTTCTTTTTCAGCAGGATATCTTTTCATTAATTCAGCCGTAATAATCAATTGGACAACGGCATCTCCAAAAAACTCAGAAAGTTCTTGATGAGGTACTTCGTACTCATGTGAAAAAGATGTATGTGTAAAGGCGAGAACCAGTTCTTCCAAAGGTAACTGCAAGTCGTGCTCACGCATAAATGCAGTGAAATCCGGATGCTCCAGACATGCTTTCAGATCCCGGGAACTTCTTTCCGAGAAAAGTGATATTAATTGTTCATGCAAACGAGGCTGTGACATGAATCACCCTAGTAAGGTCGTCTTTCTCCGTTCCTCGAGAATCGGAGCAATTATTGAAATCGTTGGCTATAGATAGAGGTTTTGAAGCAATAATGCAAACGTATCCAAAGAGCGTGAGATATTTACATGGTTGTGCGCATCACGTCAACGGTTTAGTGATTTCCAGTTCTGGTCAGATATTCGTCATAACTTCCATCAAAGAAGGTCACTCCCCCTTTATCAACTTGGGCCACTTTGGTTGTAAGCTGTTTTAAAAAGTGTCTATCGTGGGAAACGATCATGATTGTTCCCTCAAATTCTTTTAAGGCTTCAATTAAAACTTCACGAGAGCGAATATCCAAATGGTTGGTAGGCTCATCAAGAATGAGTAAATTACATGGATTTGTAAGTAGAGTTGCAAGAATTAAGCGAGATTTTTCACCACCAGATAAAACAGAGACTTTTTTATCAACATCATCACCACGAAATAAAAAAGCGGCTAAAAGGTTTCTCATGTACCCATCAGACTTATCTTTCACCCGATCTCTTACTTCTTCAAAAGCTGTCTTATTAGGATTTAAAACATCCATAGAATATTGAGAAAAGTATCCTAACTGAACGTTCGCGCCAATTTCTGATTTACCGTCAGTAGCATCTACCAAACCGGAAATAATTTTTAGTAAAGTGGACTTACCAGCACCATTTACGCCCACGACTGCAACCCTCTCAAGTCTTTTCACTAGACCAGTCACACGAGCAAAAACTTTTTTTTCATTCCCTTCCGGAGTGACATAAACCTTGGCAAGATTATCCAGCTTAACCACATCATTTCCAGAGCGGGGAGGTTTAGGAAATTCAAAATTAATTGACTGATCCTCAGGCATAACTTCGATACGATCAATCTTGTCTAATTTTTTTACTCTCGATTGTACCTGGGCAGCATGAGAGGCACGAGCAGCAAATTTGGCAATAAATTCTTCTTCTTTTTGAAGCATGGCCTGCTGCCTTTCACTACTGGCGACCAGTTGTTCTCGGCGTATCTCTCTTTCTTTTTCATAGTAATCATAGTTACCAGAGTAAACAGTGATGGTTTTATGGTTAACTTCTACAATTTTTTTCACAAGACCATTTAAGAAATCTCGGTCGTGACTGGTCATAAAAACAGCACCCTTAAAAGCCTTAAGCCAGCTCTCAAGCCAAACAATGCTTTCCAGATCCAGATAGTTGGTAGGCTCATCCATCAGAATAAATTCTGGCTTTTGCGCCAGAACTTTTGCCAAAGCAATTCGCATCTTCCAGCCACCAGAGAAGGATTCAACTGGCCGATGATGAGCTTCTGGCAATACGCCCAAACCGGTAAGAACTTCAGCTGCCTGATACTCAATATCGTAGCCACCTAGTTTTTCAAACTCTGTTTGAAAGTCACCAAGTTTTTCTAATAATTCTTCAGAATATTCCCCATCTTCAAGGGCTTTTTCTATTTTACTAATTTCTGTTTTTAAAAAGCCTAAACGCGGATTTCCATGAATGACTTCTTCTAAAGCACTGCGGCCTTTGAGCTCGCCGACATTTTGGGAAAAATAACAAACACGCAAACTACCAGCGTAATTAATTGAACCCGAATCAGGGCGCTCTTCTCCAACCAACAAACGGAATAATGAAGTTTTACCGGCACCATTAGGGCCCACTAAGCCGACTTTTTCTCCCGGTCCGATAAAAAAAGAACCGTTTTGATATAATACTTGTCCGCCGTAAGACTTTGTTAAGCCTGAAACTGTGATCATGAATCCTCCACCAAAGTAGGGCCTAGACTAGCCTTTTTAGCTTCCCAAGTCCAAAGGATTTTCGTAATATACGAACCCATGGAATTCAATTTAATTGATAAACAACAAGAATTTTTGAAACTACTACAAATACAGGGCAAAAGTTTTAATACCGTTAAAAATTATAAAGCCGATCTGCAGTGCTTTAATGTTTTTCTGACTGATAAACAAAAACATTTAAAAATGAGAAGTTTTAGTTCCGCTCAGGTTCAGGAATATTCTCAGTATTTATCTGATAAATATGACTCACCTAATTCTGTTAGAAGACGAGTTCAGGCCCTTCGTTTATTTTTTGATTTTTTACTAAGTCAAAATTTATTTCCTGAAAATCCACTAAAAAAAATGGCGGTATCGCCAAAGGTTTTGGACAACCCAAAACCAACACCATTTCCTGAAGTCTTAAAAACTTATCAAATCTTGAAAAAAAGAGTTCAAAACTATGATGGACTGTTGCAGCTAGTGGCTGCAAGAAATCTCATTATCTTTCACTTGGTTTATGGGGCGGGACTAAAAGTTTCAGATCTGGCCAAATTGCATTTAGCCAGCATTTTGAAAGATCACAAAGGCTTTAGAGTCATGGTAGAGCATCCAAAGCGTGATCCTTACTCCATTCCATTACCGCCAATTTTTAATGCTGATTTTCAATTTTATAAAAACCTGTACCAGCAATTTTTAAAACGTGAAGATCTGGAAATTCCCGAACTGCTCTTTAATGCTAATCCTTATAAAATTCTCTCTGGAGGTTTATCTCCACGTGGAACAGAATTATTTTTTGAAGATCTTCGTAAGGAAACAAAAACAGATATGACGGCAAAAAGTTTGCGCCAATCCTGTATCTTTAAATGGCTTAATCAAAATATCAATCACACCACCATGAAAGAATGGTTAGGAGTGACTCCTTCCTATTCACTTGAACTTTATCTGGAAGAATTAAAAAAAGATCCAAGCGCAAATGTTTTTAAGGACCTTGAGCCTTATGAATAACGAAGATTTTCTCCGCAAAACATTCACTCTCGCCACTCTTGGTAAAGGTCATACCTGGCCTAACCCACTCGTTGGCGCAGTGATTGTTAAAAACGGGAGAATTATTGCGGAGGGATTTCACCATAAGTATGGTGGTGATCATGCAGAAGTGGATGCTTTAAAAAATTGTACCGAATCCCCAGGAGGGGCCACCATTTATGTCAATCTTGAGCCCTGCTGCCATACAAATAAACATACTCCCCCATGTGCTCAAAGACTTATTCTTGAAAAGATAAAAAAAGTCGTCATTTGTAATCTAGACCCCAACCCCTCAGTAAATGGTCAGGGTGTAGAATTACTAAAAGCGGCAGGAATTGAAGTAGAACATGGAATTTTGGCCCAGCTGGGTGAAAATTTAAACGAAGCTTTTTTCCATGCTCAACGAAATAAAAAACCCTTTATTCATCTCAAGCTTGCAAGCTCCCTCGATGGAAAAACGGCCTTGCCCAGTGGTGAATCTCAATGGATTACCGGTCCGGCAGCTAGAAATTATGTACATCAAATGCGCTCTGAGCATCAAGGAATTGTTGTCGGTGCAGAAACGATTCGTAAGGATAACCCTAAACTTAATGTGAGACTCAATCAGTACTCAGGGATTCAACCCTATCGCATTATATTTACCAAATCAGGAAAACTTCCGGCCGATGCTCACGTCTTTAATGATGAATTAAATCATCAGACTTTAATTTATACTCAGAATAAAATTGACTTCAATTTCCCATCTGAAAATATCATTTTAATTAAAAATTTATCCGAAGCGATGAGCGATTTATTTGATCGAAAATTCATAAGTCTATTTCTAGAGGGTGGATCTAGGCTCGCGACAGAATTTATGCGAGAAGGTCTCGTTCAAAGAGTTAGTTTATTCTTCAATCCTAGTTTTTTAGGTGGCGGACAAAACACACTTGGTGATTTTGGTCTTGAAGCTCTTGCTAACAAACCACAACTTAAGCAAATTGAATCCCGTTGGTTAGAAGGTGATCTTCTTATTAGCGGTCGGCTAAACTAAGGAATTTTTATGTTCACAGGTTTAATTCAAGAAATTGGAACCATTGTTTCTGTTTCTCAAAATACGGAAGGCAAAGAATTTGTGATTCGTGCTCCCAAGATAATTAAAGACATTCAAATCGATGATTCGGTTGCAACCAATGGATGCTGCTTAACTGCCACAAAAATTTCTGGTGATACCTTCAAGGTGCAAGCCATTCATATGACTCTCCAAAAGACATCTATTGGTTATTTAAAACCCAATGATAAGGTAAATCTGGAATTATCTTTGCGACCTCAAGACCGATTAGGGGGCCATTTTGTTCAGGGCCACGTTAATGCCCTTGGGAAGATTAAAGAAATTAAGACCACCGGTGAAAATTGGGAGATTGAAGTTAATTTTCCTGCCGATTTACGTAAGTATATGATTTCTGAGGGCTCCATCACTCTTGATGGAATCAGTTTAACTATCGCTAAGTTGACTCCAGAGACTCTTACTGTGGCCATTATTCCCCATACATTAGAAAAGACTACACTCGGCACAAAAAAAGTTGGTGAACACCTTAATCTCGAGGTAGATATGATCGCTAAATATATCGAGAACTTCCTGCGCTTTGATAAGAATAATAAGCGCGAGGAATGGGCCAAAAATTTCTTTGATGTGAAATATGAAGACTGAAATTAGACCGCTAGATTCTATCGAGAGTGCTCTGAGTGATTTGAAACTCGGTAAGATGATTATTGTGGTTGATGATCTGGATCGTGAAAATGAAGGCGACTTCATTATGGCGGCTGAAGTTGTGACTCCGGAAGCGATCAATTTCATGATCACTCAAGGCAGGGGCCTGGTGTGCGCTCCCATTTCTCAGGAACTTGCAAAAAAATTTGATCTGCCACTTCAAGTGACCACCAACACTGATTCTATGGGAACTGCCTTTACCGTGACGATTGATGCCAAAGAAAAAGTGTCTACCGGCATCTCTGCTTCTGATCGTGCTCATACCTTGAAAATCTTGACTCAAGCTGAAACAACGGCCACTGACTTTTCACGCCCGGGTCATATTTTTCCTCTCATCGCTAAAGATGGTGGGGTACTGGAGCGCCAGGGCCACACTGAAGCGGCGGTTGATCTTTCTAAGATGGCAGGCTTTGCTCCAGTGGGAGTCATATGCGAAATCATGAATGAAGATGGTTCGATGGCCAGACTGCCCGAGCTACAGGCTTTGGCCTTTAAACATGATATGAAAGTCATCTCCATTGCAGATCTCATATCTTTTAGAAAACAAACTGAAGAACTTATCACTTCTGTTGAATCAATCCCTTTTCCAACTAAGAATGGGGATTTCCAGATGTATATCTTCCATTCTGAAATATTAAAGCAAGAGCATGTGGCGATCATTAAAGGTGAACCGAATCTCTTAAAAAATCCTGGAACTTTAATCCGTGTGCACTCTGAGTGCTTCACTGGTGATATTTTTGGCAGCTATCGTTGTGACTGTGGAGATCAGCTGGCAGCTTCCATGAAGGCGATTGAAGAGGCCGGCAGTGGTGCCATAATTTATCTTCGCCAAGAAGGGCGTGGTATTGGTTTATTTAATAAAGTCCGTGCTTATCAGTTGCAGGATCAGGGCATGGATACAGTTGAAGCAAATCTCCATTTAGGATTTGCCGTCGACAATCGTGATTACACGATGGCAGCTCAGATTCTTAAATACTTTGAAGTGGATCAGATGAAACTTCTCACCAACAATCCTCAAAAGATTGAAGGTTTAACTAAACTTGGATTTAAACAAATTGAGCGCTCTCCCCTAGAGATCGACGCCAATAGTAAGAATGGTCCTTATCTTTTCACCAAGAAAACGAAGATGGGTCATTTACTTAAACAAACTCTTCTCAATAATTAAGCGAGACATGTATGAAAATTGAAGGTTCATTAAATGCATCAAAATTAAAAGTGGCCATCGTTTGCGGTCGTTTTAACGAGTTCATTACTTCTAAACTTTTAGGTGCAGCAGTAGACTGCTTAAACCGTCATGACATTAATCCTAATTCAATTGATGAAGTTTGGGTTCCGGGTGCTTTTGAAATTCCTCTTGCGGCCATGACTTTAGCCGAATCAAAAAAATACGACGCTGTGATATGTTTGGGTGCGGTTATTCGCGGCTCAACTTCTCATTATGATATCGTTTGTAACGAAGCCGCCAAAGGTGTCTCACATGCGGCCCTTAAAACAGGCGTGCCAGTGATTTTTGGTGTGCTGACAGTGGATAGCATTGAACAGGCCATAGAGCGCGCTGGAACAAAAGCTGGCAACAAAGGTTGGGATTGCGCGATGGCGGCCATTGAAATGGCGAATTTAATTCCTAAACTTCAGGGTAAATAAATTTGAAATTCTTGGCCCTTCTTGGTTTCATCTTATCCATGACGGTAAGTGCTCAAACCATTGATCTAAAAATTCCCACAGAAATCTATCATAATAATGAAGAGCCATTTGTGACTCATGAAGGTCCCGGTGCTTATGATAATGCGCTGGCAATGAATGTGCTTTATGCTCCGGTAAAAAATCTTCGTCCACAAATTGAAGCCCTCATTGGAAAAAAACTCGATTTTTTTAAGGCCTGGAATGCTGATGGTGAAGCCCACGTTACAGTGGTGAGCCCGTTAGAATTTTATAATGCTCTTAAAGTGAAACTTTCCATGAAAGAGATCAATGCGATTGCTGAAAAATATGACATTCAAGACTCCCGCCTGAGCCTATTGGGATTAGGTTCGGCCAAGTCTTGGGTTGAAGGTAGACTAGAAGAGAGCTTTTTTTTAATTGTTGATTCAGCAGGTTTGCGCAATATTCGCCAACAAATTTGGTATGAATTCACTCGCCGGGGTGGAGACAGATCAGCTTTTGATCCTACGTGGTTTTTCCCTCACATCACCATCGGTTATACTAAACGCGATCTTTACGAAGCTGATGGAGTTTTGAAGAACTTAAAACACAGTTCAGATGCTCGATTTAAACTCATTATACGCTAGCAACGCATTGCTTCTCCCTCGGTATATTGAAATTTGCGTTATGTACCTGAAAATCCTTGTCATACACCGCTCCTCTCCCTTATAACTACTCCACACTTTTTCTTATGTGAGGATGCAGGCTCTCTAGGAGAAGTTATTTATATTAATGTTTCCTGCTAAAGCCTAAAGGAGAAACTTATGGCAAAAATCGACATGGGGCGCTCGCGCTTCAAAATTCAACGCCGCTTGGGTGTTGAGCTTCCGGGTCTTGGTAAGGCCGGAGCTTTAGAAAGAAAACCTTATGGTCCAGGTCAACATGGTATGGCCCGTAAGAAGCTCTCTGACTTCACAGTTCGTTTGATTGAGAAGCAGAAAGTTATGTTCAACTACGGTCTTCGTGAATCTCAAATGAGAAACTACGTAAAGAACGCTAAGAAGATTAAAACAGCTTCTTGGGTTGATACAATGATCATCAATCTTGAATCACGTCTTGATAACGTGGTTTTCCGTCTTAACTGGGCACCGTCAACTCCGGGCGCTCGTCAGCTTGTTTCACACAAGCACATTAAAGTTAACGGTAAAACTGTTAACGTTCCTGCTTACACTGTTAAGCCAGGTGACGTTATCGAAATTTCAGATACAGGCGCAAAATCTGCAAGTTACTTGCAGGCAAAAGTTCGTCCTCGTATTTCTTCAATCCCAGCTTTCTTAACTAAAGAAGCTTCTGGTGAGAAAGAGAAAGCGAAGATGGTTGCAAAACCACTTGCTGAAGATATCCCATTCGCATTTGAAAAACGTCTCGTGATTGAATATTACTGGAAAGTTAAGTAATAAAAAAATCGAAAGGCCCGAGCAATCGGGCCTTTTTTTTTATGTTCTTACAAAAAGCAAAGCATAAATAGTGCAATTGGATTCAGAGGAGAAATTGTAGTGCAGTCTATGAAATCTAAGCGTCCTCAAGTACTGGATTTTTGAATAAGAGGTTGTCTTCAAGTTCTAGTTTTAAATATTTTGTTGAGACAGGAAATGATTTTGAAGCATAGAACTCCACCATCAGGCCTCCCCAGTGATTTTGACCAAAGGCCGTATCAAAAAATGGGCCCTCAAGATTTTGGGCAAATTTAAAACTCAAATAGATTCTATGAACCATTCCAGGAGTGATAGTCACTGGTATGCGATCAAGGGCATATTTACCATCTTTTCTGACTTCCAATAGATCCACAAATAGAGCATTCATAGGTTTGTCTGATTCGAATGTAACCCCATTCGTATTGTCCCATCCTCGGATCCCCAGAGAATGAATCAATTCATAATAGGCTTCCACTTTGTCTTGCAAAAGATCTTTTTCTTGCTGAGCAAGCTCGAGGGGGAGCTGTTTAGAGATGCGCGCCTCAACCCAAATATAGCGAGGAATAAGATTGAGATTTTTTTCTGGAAATAGTTCGCTAGCTTTTTGGAAGGCACTGATCAAACCCTCCCCTAGCCCCGTGTTGCTAAAGATCTCGTGAGTAATAACTTCCGGAAGACCATGGTCAAAATCAGCGAGTTTTAAATCTTTAAAGTCTTTGGGAAAAATTTTTACTTGAGAATCTTTGAAAATAAAGCGCAAATAATTTATCAAGACGGGATTCTTTTCAATTACATAAACAAATTTTGCACCTTGAGCAAGTGATTCAATAGTCCACATACCGGTTCCGGCACCTAGATCAATGACGATTTTATCTTTGACTGAATGCTTGATCATGAGACGATAAAAATCATTACGAGCATAATCTGTCAGCATGGGTAAAAACCATTCTGGCATATATCGGGTGGCAAACTTGTTAATTAATTTGAACCGGTTAGTGGGATCGGACACTTCGTTAAAAAGGTCCATGTTGCTGATCTCATTATCATTTTTAATCATGCAGCATACTAGCCTACCTTCTTGGAAGTGTCTAAATTCTCTACTGCTCCGTAAAATATACCTTTCGTTAGTCTAACCCCCACTAAATCAGTTAAGATTAGATCATTAAGGAGTTTTATGATCTCTAAATTGACCTTGTTTTTCATGCTATTTTTCAGTGCCCACGGCCTTTTCGCAAAGGAATTGGTCATTGTATCTGATTTGGATGAAACACTCAAAATGGCCAATGTGGAGTACAAGACAAAAGCAGCTTTGAAACTCATTGCAGGTGTGAAACCTTATGAAGGACTGAAGGCTATCTTTAAGGAACTAGGCCAGAGCAATGAAGTTAAATTCTACTATCTGAGTAATTCCTATATCTTCACTTATAGCGGAAAAATATGGACCCAAAAACATGGTCTGCCAGCGGGAACAGTCTATCAACGCTGCTTGAAAGATAAATCAGATACTTTTAAACCTAAAAAATTAAGAGAAATCGTGGCGGCCCATCCAGATGCAAGCTTCATCTTTTTTGGTGATAACATAGAAAGAGATCCTAAGTTTTATGGAGAACTTTTGGCAGAGTCCAATATTGATGCCCGAATTTTTATCCGTGATGCCCGCTTAATTTTTCCTTATGATCCTCAAATTACGCATTATCAAACTGAAGAGCAAATCACAGATGATTTAAATATGTCCCTCCAAACCAGCACACAGATTCATGACATGGAATTTAATAAACTGGTTCCGACATATCTATTGAAGAATTTAAAGAAACGTTTGATTGAGACATGCAAAAATTCAAAAGAAACTTGTATTGAAGTGGCCGAAAAACGAGTTCAAGAAGTGATTGAGCTGATCAAGCCAACTGCCAAGCTGGCCCGGGATTAGAACTCAGGAATTATTTATCAAGTTCCTTCATTTGAGCATGAACAGCTTCCCTGAGGCCTCTAAGACTCACAATAGATTTTTTCGAGTATTCCTCGGCCTTCTCTAGTCGGGTCAACTCATCCACGAGTTCAGGATGATTTCTTTTCAACAAAGTCAGAACACGTGAAATCGAAGCATCCACGACAGACATTGAATTTGCCAAATCGTGAATGTGTTTTCGTTGTTCATCGAAATTCATTATTTTCCATGTCTTTTTTTATCAGCAATATAAATGAAGGGCTTGAGAATGAAGAAAGCACCGATCAAAATGGCCATCAATGCCCAAGTTGGGAAATGAAGTTGATTTGCTTTTGGATATGAAACTTCATTAGCAAATATAGAAGATTCAGATTTAAAGGCTACTTTATGTGTCGGTTTAGCGTGTTCCATGGATGCTCCTAAAATTAACGATAAAGAGATTCAAGAATAACCATAATGGCATATAAGAATGCTGAAACAGGAATCAAAGCGACGAATCTCATCCACTTCGTTTCGTCCTTCAAATGCATATATGACCAAGCCACTATTGCGGCCTTACCTAGAGCAAGAAAAGTTAATGATGAACCTTTAGCAAATTGAGAAAGGGACGCCATGCCTGGAATAATCAACTCTACAACTGTAAGAGCGGTTAAAACGAGGAACACTTTGAAATACTCTAACTTGTGGCTTTTGTGACCAGCGTGACTTACTTCACTCACAAAGATCTCCTTATTTAAGACTTTTTCTTTCTATTAATTAATAAACCAGTATCAATCATAAGCTGATTAATACCTTTAGTATCTGCTTCATAGTAACCGCGAATCACTCCATCTTGATCCACAAGTACCAATTTATTTGAATGAGCAACGTCCATTATATTATTGGCCGTTTGCTTCTCACCAATCGGAACCTTAAATCCATCCACCAAAAGATTTTTTACATCCTTTGGAGTTGCTGTTAAAAAACGCCACACGACTGGATTCGCATTCAGCTCTCTAGCCTTTGCAAAAAGAACAGTTGAAGTGTCAGTATCAGGATCAACAGTAAAAGAAACAATCGCAGCTCTATCAATCACACCACGCATACGGTGCTGAACAGTTTGAATTTGCTTCAACAGCTTAGGACAATATGTCTGGCAACTGGTAAACATGAAATTCGCAATATAAACTTTTCCCTTCAATTCATTAGTACCGAAAGATTTTCCATTCTCATCAGTAAATCTGAAATCAGGAAGAGTATTGTACAGCGCAAGCTCGGCCGGAAGCATACGAGTCACACTCTTTGAGATCGGATAGGCAAAAAGCAAAGTGCAGGCCAAAACCCAGAACAACTTACTTCCTACCAACTTCTCAATGAAGTTAGATTTGCGAATATGTGCAGGACCAATCACAGTTGCGCTCATTATTTTGCTTTCTCAATTAACTCAAAACGAGCCGGTGAATCTTTAAGATCTCTAAGAGATTGAACATAATAAGCTAATGCCCAAAGTTCCTCATCCGTTACAACATCTTTCCAACCTGGCATACCTGAACCATTCACACCATACATCAATCGAGTCACGATAGAAGGAACGTCTGTGATAGAACGAAGTTCATGGTGAGTGAAATCAGGTGGAACAACTTTATAGTTAAATTCTCCATCCTGAGGCTTCACTTGGAAAAGATCTGCAGCAAACTCTTCGTCTTTCAGAGGAGCTTTATTGATCTCCATATTGAATTTAGAAATATTTTCTTTAGATTCATAGCCGCGGTGGCACTGAGTGCACGCAGCAGTGATATGGTAAACTTTCTTCCCTTTTTCAATCGCCTGATGACGATACACATCACCGAATGGATCTACTGGAAGTTCAAATTTCGTTCCAAGTACCTTGTCTTTGCCTTCCCAAGTCTCAGGAGCAAAAGTTTTAATGTACTGAATAACAGCATCTAGACGCTCATCTCCAATATCCCAAGGAAGCATCGCCGAACCTTTAAGACCACCTCTGATAATGCGAGCTAAGTCTTCGTCATGCGGCAACTCTCCGCCCACAACATTGGCAAACTTATATACGCCAAGCTTAAAGTTTCTTGGAGGTGGGTACATGCCCTTAGCGGAAATCCCATTGCCGTCGCCCTTCACACCATGACATGAAACACAGTACTCAGTGTAAGTAGTTTGACCTAAGTTAAGAGTGCTGGCAGAAACAACTTTCCCGCCGGCAAATGTCTTAGCTTCCTTAAAATCTCCTTTACTACAGCTTACAAGTAGAAGTGCTAATAAGAGGAGAGACATTTTTTTCAGGTTCTTCATAATCTTCCTTAAAAATCTTATAAAACAAAAAGAGTTAAAAACATAATGATCCAAATGATACCCAAAAAGTGCCAAAACTTTTCTACATTAATTGCTTTCTGTAGAACGTTGACAGTCTCAGGCCTTAAAACAATCTTTAAATAAGTCAGAGATCCCAGACCCAAAACCATATGAATGGCATGAATCCATGTATAGCCGTAAATAACAGATCCAAAGATCCCTGAAGTCCCAAGAAAGACCCCGGTATTTTTTAAGTGAAACCAAAAATAACTTTGCATTGCCAGAAATCCAAACCCAGTCAAAAGAGTCCAATTAAGATTGGAGTGAGCTTTAATAAAATTTGAAACCTTAACATAGGTTTTAAACTGATAGGCAAACCAGCTGCTCACAGAAATAACGAGAGTTGAAAGAAATGGTATAAAGAGAGAAATCTTTGGAATTCCCAAAGGCGGCCATACCGGAGCTGATGTCCGGTAGATCGCATATCCCATAAAAAGAGTGGCAAAAAGCATGGCCCCTGAAAGGAGAACAATCATCATGGCCAAATTACTTTGCAAGTCAGATCTTTTCAAAATTAGCCTTCAACCAATTCTTCTGTCTGGTATTGAAAGTCTCTACCATTCTTAAGATTTGGATTTCCAAGCTCATGTGGTCCACATTTCACAACAGGAATTACATCATAGTTGTGGTGAACTGGAGGAGAAGGAATAGTCCATTCAAGAGTTCCAACTTCCCAAGGGTTATTTGGAGCTTTGGCACCTTTTCTAAGTGACCAAATAAAGTTGATCACGAAAAGAATCTGGAATGCACCCATGATAATTGCAGATGTTGTAATCATCTGGTTAATAGGAATTAAACGCTTAAGTGACTCGTAAACGAATGGATTATAAATACGACGGTGCATACCACCGTAACCAATCATCAGCATTCCAAAGAAAATTCCGTTCAAAGGAATCATGGTTCCCCAGAAGTGAATCTTTGCCATCGTTTCGTTCATCATTTTTCCGAACATTTTAGGGAACCAGAAATAAATTCCGGCAAATCCACCTAAAAGAACCGAAGCGGCCATGGTGTAATGGAAGTGACCAACTACGAAGTATGTATCGTGAAGATATAAATCCGTAGTTACTGTTCCTAAATGAAGACCAGTCAAACCACCTAGACCGAAAACGAAAACCACACCAAGTGAGAATAACATTGGTGAATCAAAACGGATTGAACCCTTCCAGATCGTTCCAAGCCAGTTAGCAAAGAAAATGGCAGAAGGAATAGAGATGGTCATAGTCAATGTCATAAATGATTGAGTCAAAAGTGGACTCATCTGAGTAGTGAACATGTGGTGACCGTAAACCAAAGTTGAAAGCACAGTGACTGCCGTCATAGCTAGAGCTGTGGCTTTTGCACCGAAAGCAGGCTTACGAGAGAAAAAAGAAAGAAGGTCTGAAACAATTCCCCAAGCTGGGAGAATTAAAATATAAACTTCCGGGTGACCAAAAATCCAGAAAACGTGCTGGAAAAGAACCGGATCCCCTGAGCCTGAAGTGGCCGATGCACCAGCAAGAAAGAACGTTGTTCCCATTACCCGGTCCATCATCAAAAGAATCACACCAGCACCAAGAACTGGAACAAAAATAGCATTCAGGATCGCTGTAAGCCAAAGACCCCAAACAGTAAGTGGCATATCAAAATAGCCCATACCAGGAGCACGAAGAGTAATAACTGTAGTGACATAGTTAACAGCACCCATCGTTGATGAAGCACCGAAAAGAAAAATAGCTAGACACCAAAGAGTCTGACCTGCTCCAGGAGAACCAATGATGGTTGAGAGTGTCGGGTAAGATGTCCACCCACCAGCTGCCGCACCCAATGGTAAAAAGAGAGAGATGAGAAGAACGACTCCAGACAAAAATGCAAACCAAAAGGAGAGCATATTCAACATAGGAAAGGCCATATCTCTCGCACCAATCATGAGAGGAATACAGTAGTTACCAAAAGCCCCAATTAAAATAGGTGTAATGGCGTAGAAAATCATGATCGTTCCATGCATAGTGAAAAGCATGGCATATGTATCAGGAGGAACAACTCCACCCGATTGAGAAAAAAGGATATTTCCTAAAACTGGAAACGGCACACCTGGGTAAGCAAGAGTCCAACGGATCAAAAGCGCCATCATTCCGCCTAGACCCAAAAAGAAAATTCCGTACCACAAGAATTGCTTAGCAATTACTTTGTGATCGAAAGAGATAATGTATTTGTCCCAGAAGGTAGTAGGTTCTGGATGGATTTCGTTAAAACCGCCGCTCATTTTATTTCTCCCACTTCCAGCCCCACGCTAAATTAGCGTCGGCAGGATCGTTTGTATTTAATGCAATTTTTTCACTTGAAGCGATCCAACGATTAAAATCTTCTTGTGTGTAAACAGTTAATTGAGCCTTCATCAAATAGTGATGAGTTCCGCACATTTCAGCACAAGCGATATCGTAGACTCCTGGAACATTCACGTCCCACCAAACACGAGTGATTCGACCAGGAATGGTATCTACTTTCAAACGTACGTTAGGCACGAAGAAAGAGTGAATCACATCTTTAGAAGTTAAGTGAAAAAGAATTTTGGTGTTAACAGGAACGCGAAGATCGTTATTTGTCACGACATCATCAGCAGTACCGAACTGATCATCAGGACCAGCATAACGGAATGACCACATCCACTGCTGGGCCATCACTTCTACTCTTAAAACTTTTTCAGTCTTAGGATCAGGCCATTTCCAGAATTTGCCCATGAGATCGTTATTGGCAATACGAGTAATGTTTAAATCGATGGTCAAGAATACTGCAGCACCAATAATGGCCGTAACTAAAAGGTGCTTCTTCTTATTTCCGTAAGTGTAGTAAGGAACTTTATGGCGCTTACGACTGTAAAGGTATGAGAAACCAAAAAGACCAATACACACAAGCACGAAGTAAAATAGACAAAGCACCGTGGTGTAGTTAAAAAGTTCATCAATCAAATGACCATTAGTCGAGATATCCAAAGGTGGTTTAGAAAGTTCCCACCAGCTGGTCGATGCACTTAAGTTTAAAAGGCCCATAACATTTCCTTGAATAAGTTCTTAACTTTATGAATTATTTAAATATTTTATCTATTCTTGTTAAAATTTCTATTTAAAAACAATCATCGCCACAAAGACACATGGTAAATAAACAAGCGACGCATAAAAATAGCGTCTCGCCCATTTTAAAAGTTCATCCGAATTTTCTTTTTGCTGATACCCCATAAGAGAAAAAGCAAAAAAAGACCCGCCTAATATGATGATAAAATTTCTATAATACTCAGTTGCTGACCCTATATAAAAAGGGACAAGAGAAACTAATAAAAGCCCAAAAGTATAAATGGCAATTTTGTGGATCGTTTTGCGAGTTCCAATCTGAGTTGGGAAGATCTTAAAATCAGCATTGTTGTAATCACGAGCGTGATACATGGAGATTGAAAGAAAATGAGGCAATTGCCAAATAAATAGGATACCGAAAAGTATGATGCCTAAAGTTCCAACTGAATTAGTTACGGCAGTCCACCCCATGAGAGGTGGAATCGCACCGGGTATTGCCCCAGCAAAAAGCGCCCAAGAAGTCTTTTTTTTCATTGGAGTATAAAGAAAAACGTAGGTCACTGTAGCTACCAGTCCTAATAGAGCAGTCAGCGGATTGATAATGAAGTAAAGTGTAGTTAGACAAATAAAAATTAAAGACAAACCCATAGTCAGAGCAATAGCAGGACTTAATCTGCCAGAAGGTAAAGGACGATTTTTTGTTCTTTCCATGAGAGCGTCGATGTCACGCTCCATCCAACAATTAATGACACAAGCACCACCAACTAAGCCTGATGTGGCGACAATAGCTATAAATGCTGACCAAAAACTCATCACACCTGGCGCCAAAAATAATCCCAAGGCGCTGGTGAAAATAACGAGAGAAGATAAACGTGGTTTAGTTAAAGAAAAGAGATCAAAAATCAGGTTGATTTTTTTGCCAGGAATAGCATCTGATGTAACAAAACGCGTTGTCATATTTTTAAACTCTTTGCTGTGTGGGATGAGCTTACAATAACTGACACCACTTTCAAACCTTAAAGAGCTGATAAATCATGAGATAAATGATGACTCCGGTAACTGACACGTACATCCAAATAGGAAACGTGAATTGGGCAATTTTCTTATGTCGCTGAAAGTCCCCTTTCAGAGCAAAAATAAAGGTCACTACGATCATAGGAACCATCACAGCGGCCAATATGATATGAGGAATAAGAATAACTAAATAAAATGTCTTAATCCAACCAAGCTCCGGGAATTTTGTTGAACCATGATGGTAATGAAACGTTAAATATCCTGCTAGAAAAATGGAAGAAAAAATCAAAGCACAAAACATGCAGATTTTATGCCTTTTCTCATCTTTTGGTGATTTCTTAATAAAATAGTAACCAAAACACAGGCATAAAGTAGACAGCAAATTAAAAACTGCATTTATAGCAGGAAGATTACTCGTTTCCATCGGCGTTTTTTGGGTCGTAGGTTTTAGCGGCAGAGAAAAGGATGTAAAAAGGAATGTAAGTAAGCAAAATAAAAACGCCAAGAATGATCAAAGTGTAAGGTGGTTTATTGGAATCTGAAACAGACTGATGACAATTTGGGCAAGCCCAAACTGTCATCGGAACCAAAAACAAAAAGGAAGTTAACAATTTAATCATAATAAATAAATGAATGTGAATACGAGAATCCAAACTAGATCCACAAAGTGCCAAAAGAGACCAAGGATTTCAAGTCGGTTATAATCACCTTGATCGTAATCACCACGCAGAGCAAAACGATATTCACAGCAAAGATAAATTACACCAGTCAAAACGTGTAAACCGTGGAATCCCGTGACGATATAAAAAGTCGAAGCAAATAAATTATTTCCATGAGCAAAGCTTGAAAGCGTCATGCCCTGATGAACTAAATGGGTGTACTCGTAAGCCTGGATACCAAGGAAGATCACGCCTCCGCTGATTGTAGCAAGAAGCCAGTTAAGCATTCCCTTACGATCTTTGTTTTTACAAGCATCGATGGCCATTACCATGGAAACCGAACTACAAATCAGGATAAATGTCGCAAAACCAGAAAGGTTAATCCCTAGGTAATCTGAAGGATGAGGCCAGCTCATAGTTGAACGAAGAACTGCATAAGCTAAAAGAAATCCCGAAAATGACATGGCATCAGTAACCAGGAAAATCCACATCGCAAGTTTACCGATGGAAGCTTTTCCAAACTGAGGATCATTCCTTTCTTCTTGAACGTGATGTGCATGAGCGTGTGAAGACATAGTTAAGACTCCGAACAATTTAAAATTAAAATGATTTGGTAGTATTCTATACCCAAGAATTGAGCAATCGCAACTATATTGAGTTGCGTTATATGCTTTTTATTTTGCTGAGAGGTTTAGAAGATTTGCCGTTACCCAATCCACCACTTCAGCGTCTTTAATTAATTTTATTTTTTGAGGTGAAATAAATGACATCGGCGCTGTCACGGGAACAGTTTCTTTTTCACCTTTGCGCATGAAGCTTTCGGTGGTCATTACCCAGTGGTCTTGCTTGTCAGGAACAAGATTCAGCTTGGTTAAAAAATGCTCTTCCTGGGCTTTGCCCTCAGAAATATCTTTCAAATCATGGAAAGATCTCAAACTTCCACAAATTTTTATCCCCATTTCCTTATTTTCTTTCTGCAAATAAAGCTTATCCGGATTAAAATTGTTTAAGATCTTATTTTTCAATGCTTTTGGAAAATCACTCCCTTCAATCTCCACATGCTGGTGACGGGTAAAGGTGCAACTCTTCCTCGCCTCACTTGCCGCCAGGACCTCAAATGAGAGAAAAAGTACAAAAAAATTAGTGAGAATGAAGCTCTTCATGATGATACCCGATTCAAAAATATTTGTGACTAAGTACATTATATAGTCAGTCACTACGCATTCCTAGAGGCAAAACAGGGCAAATCTTGTCGTCCCAGAATAGTTATGAGATATAGCCCACCGTATAAAGTTAAAAAGGAATCTTTTATGACACAAAAAACGATGATTTTAGGAAAAGACGCGGCCCTTGAGGACACGATTGCGGGATTAAAAGTAAAGCTTCTCGATCTGGGATTTGATGTAGAGGAAGCTTCCTGGCTTAATCCTGTTCCCAATGTTTGGTCGGTCCATATTCGTGATCGTTTTTGTCCTTATCTTTTTACAAATGGAAAAGGTTTAACTAAAGACGCTGCCCTGGCTTCTGCTCTTGGTGAATTTTTTGAACGATTAAATTGCAATTATTTTTTTGCTGATTTTTATTTGGGAGAAGAAATTGCGAATTCTGAATTCGTGCACTATCCGAATGAAAAATGGTTCCCTTTCACAAATGATCAAATGCCTAAAGGACTTATGAATGAAAGTCTGTGGGATTTTTATGATTCAAATCGCGAACTCATAGCTTCTCAATTGGTGGATACGAACTCAGGAAATGCTCAACGAGGCATCTGTGCCCTTCCTTACACTAATGTGACCGATAACAAGACTTACTATATTCCAATGAATATCGTGGGAAATATGTATGTTTCTAACGGTATGTCAGCGGGAAATACGAAAACTGAAGCCAGAGTGCAGGCTTTGTCTGAAATTTTTGAGCGTTCCATAAAAAATAAAATTCTTGCCGAAGGAATTTCACTTCCAACAATTCCAGCTGAAGTTTTAAATCGCTATCCAAAAGTCATAGAAGCCATTGCTGAACTTGAGGCCAATGGTTATCCCATCATTTGTAAGGACGCTTCACTTGGTGGAAAATTTCCAGTAATCAATGTGACTCTTTTAAATCCTAGTGAAGGAACCGCATTCGCTTCTTTTGGCGCCCATCCGTTCTTTCAAGTGGCACTTGAAAGAACGTTAACAGAACTACTCCAAGGTCGTCGCTTAGATCAGTTAAATGTATTTTCTCCACCAACCTTTGAGCTCGAAGATGTTGCCGATCAATTGAATCTTGAAGCCCACTTCATAGATTCAAATGGTCTCATTCATTGGAATTTTTTCAAAGAAACTCCAGACCATGAATTTAGCGACTGGAACTTTGGAAATAATACAACTCAAAGTGAATATGATGCCTTGATTGATATTTTCAAAAATATTGAAAAAGATGTTTATATAATGGATTTTGAACATCTCAATGTATACGGTTGCAGAATCCATGTTCCAAGTATGTCAGAGATTTACCTACCAGAGGATCTCGCCTGGGATAATAACAATTGCGGCCATGATATTCGGGCCTCTATTGTTTCTGTAAACGAATTAAGTCCAGAGGATTTAATGGAGCTTTATACCAAAATGGAAGACAAGGGCTTTGATGACATGCTTTTAGTTTCCCATGCAATTGGTGTGATTCCAGATGCTGGAACTCTTTGGGCAGATCTGCGAATCGGAGAATTTAAAACCATGGTCGCTTTTGCTGCAAAAAACTATGAACTTGCTAAGGCCGGAACTGATTGGTGCCTGCACTTTGCTCCACTCAAAAAAGAGCGCAAAACATTATACCTTTGTCTAAATACCTTACTTGAGATTGAAATGGATGATGATTGCAATGAAAAAGATTTTCTTCCAACAGTTGAAAGGATGTATGGCAAAACTCTTGTTGAAAAAGCCCAGAAGATCATTCACGCATTTGAAAAATTTGATGGCCTTCATGAATCCGATTTATCTTTAAAGGGTTTTAAAATGCATGGAAAACTCATCACCAGTTATCAAAAGCTTCAAAAAGCTAAAAGAAATTGGGCAAAGAAATAAGTCATGACAGAAAATTAAATCTCAATTGGCGCCGCACCTTCCATGGATTGAAACTTTTCATTCAAAAATTTAAAATAGACTTTTTTCTTAGACTTAATGGTTTTGACATAAGAGTGAATCAAAGCGGGTTCATCAATCATCAAAAAACCCAGTTTGTCGCGAATATCTTCCCATTTTTTATCTACATAACTTTTCAAGGTATTAGCGATTTTATTAAAGTGCCTTCTCTTACCACATGACAAATCCATTTCTTCACAGCGCTGTTTAAAATTGTTCAGAATTTCCTCAAGCATAACCAGCGTCACACTCTCCAGCTCATCTCTCGTGAAGCTCATTCCCATCTGGGAAAGAGTTGATCCCATTTTTGTTCCACTAGGAAGATTAAGATCAAATCCTCTTGCACCCATTATACGTCCAGGAGTTAAAAATCTTTTGTTAAAAACTTCCTCATCAGTCTTATTCATTTCAGAAAACCAGAATAATGTTATTGCAGAGTCTGTCTGATAAACGAGGCGATTCTGATTTCTTAGTGGAAGAAACCATCCAGAATTCTTTCTGGATTTTATATCCAGAACATCTTCTTCCCCATCATAGTCCATTTCATACTCGGAGCGAGTTAGTTGTTTGCCTACAATTCCCGGAATACCGATATAGCCAATTCGCTCAGAACCTCTCCATTGCATGTCCTGAGACTCTTTGGGAAGTTTATCCTGAAGAGCGTCGAGTTTTCCCTGCATTGCAAGTTTATAAAGCTTATGATGATCTGGGTTGTCCAGCTCGAGTACGAAGTTTAGTGTTAAGCGTTTACCATTGAAGACATGAAGATTTGCCTTTGCCACAGTCGTTCCGGATTGGATCCTACGCTTGTTAAGATGCTCTTCAGCGACAGTAAGTTTTACTTTGTTTTCTGAAATTTTCTCTACCATCACATTAAAAAGATTTTGTACCACCAGACCAACAGTCACAATATTAATAATACTATATCTTAAACCTGCATTGATCTGGACTCCGCCATAGCGCTGAAAAGTGCCACGATCATTGATACTCCAACGACTCACCTCTTCCAAATTATCTGGAAGTTTTGGGCCATCAGTTTTTTGATTTTTTAATCTCTTATGCCTTATCATAACTTGGCGAGCACCTTTAAAAGGAACAAGTCCAATATTCATAACATTAGACAATAAATTCGTTGCAATTCCAGCGCCCAACTCCCAACGCTTTCGCTTCACTTCAATCCAGCCATTATCGTCCTTGCCTTCGCTTAAAGTGAAAGTACTGCGCTGAACGGGATTATTATAAAGTAACTTCGAAGTTTTATAAGTTGCGTAGGCCAAAGGGGAAAAATTTATTTTTAAATCTGGATTACGACCTATGATATTCAGCTCGCCTTCAACGTTTATATAAATCGGCAGACTACTGGCATTGCCCTGAGTATTTTGGGTTTCAATAAACTCTAAATCGCGGGACAAATCCTGGGCCAGAAGTGATTGAGAACCTAGAAAAAGGAGGAGCAATAGAGCTTTATGCATATTTTTCAATTATGCAGTATTTGGGGAGTATCTTCAGGGTCCCCTGAACATATCACATGGGAGTGTATAGAGTCTGGTCAGTGGTAAAGAGCCAATGAATTCATGCACTTGACAAAAAAAGAGGAGACCATACTGGTCTCCTGCTTAGAATTCACAAGCCTGGCAAGATCATCATTCGCCAAGATCGGATTATATAATTGATTGCAACTGCTCTTTAGTTAAAGGGGCATGATTGGGATTTTTCTCAATCAGACGCTCGGTATCTGTAGTGGTGAATCCCCAAATATAAGTATTGAATTCCTCATCTAAATTTATCCCACTGAAAAATTCAATATTATTTTTTAGATGTTGAGTTGTTACAACCTGATGTTTATAAGTCTGAAAGTAGCCTTTTAAAAATGCTTTAAGACCACCAAGATTTTGTAACCTGTAATCCAGGTAGGCCATGAAAGCAGCTCCTAATGAATAGGCTCGGTCATCAGTATTGCGTTTATAGATTGAGTGTTCTCCAAGGTTGGAGCCTCCAAATCCTGGACTTGGATTTCTTTGATAACCTTTATCTCTCCAGCTGGCGATGGCTTCATCAATCCATCCAGAATTTCCATTTGCCGGCATTACACCTTTAGCAAAATAAGAGTGAAGCATTTCATGGTCGAGAGCACCTAATGAAGTGGCAGTGGCACCCGAATGCTCCATCCCTCCTGTACCAACCATTGTTCCGTAAGCAACTAAAGATGGATGTCCCCAAGCTCCATAATCGGCTTCAAGTTCCTTTAAAACCTGAATAGCTATCGGTTTCATTTTTCTTGTACGACTTTTCCATGGAGAATAAACAGTCACAGGAATATCTTTACCGGAAATTGATGGGTAGGTGAAATCCAGTCTTCTCATATAACCTTTTGGAGTTAGATGAAAATATGGACAAGAGACAGTGTAGTATTCAGGGAATTCAATTTTATAATCCACTGGTGAGATCTTTGTGACTTTTCCATTAGTATAAAAATCCTGACGAGCTTCATTGACCCCTTTAAATTTCACATTGAAAGTCATTTGATACTGATCAAATTCAAAATTTGAAGGAATATACTGCTCAAGTAACATTCTATCTTTTAAATCTCTAATCCAAAAAGCGCTTGAAACTACACCAAATGCGTTGTTGAAAGAAACGTTAGCATATATCTCATTTTCCATTTCAAGAATGTGAGTACCAGGTGAAACTACCGCACTCAACTGACGAAGCCTTGAAAGGCCGCCAGGAAATGAAATTTCCTGTTGTTTTGAGACTCTTCCATCAATTTTTATCGATTGTGGATAAGGGATGAGATCGAAGACCGGATTTCCAGTATTAGAAGATTCAAAAACAATCCGGGTTTTTACAGTAGTTAGCTCTCTGTCGATGTCATAAGTAATGTTATATTCAGCTGTTTTAAAGTCTACGAAAACAGCTCGCCCACTTGAGTGATCAAAATCTGGTGGGGCCAGATGCATATTTGCATAAGCTCCTCCGGTCATTAGAAGAGTGGTCAACAATATCTTTTTCATTTGAGATCCTTTGAAGAAATCTTATATTCACAGGCTTTAGTCAGGAACCATTTATAGATAGGATAAGTTGTTTCAGGCAGAGATTTTTCGGGGTGATACTGAACTCCCAAAGCGTTAAAGTCTTTGTACTCAATTGCTTCAGCAATTTTTCCATCATTTGAAAAAGCAGATACTCTTACATTTGGAAAATCATTTTTATGGGCTTCAAAATAATCAACTCGAATTCCCTGATGATGCATTTCAAGACCACTAAATTCTTTATCCCCATAAAGAGAAGCCATCAGTCCATCTTTTTCTGTGATGTGAATGCGATCGAATTTATACCGACGATTAGGAATTCCAAGCTCGGTTTTAATATCAAGATAAAGAGGCAGACCCTCGGCCACTGACATCATCTGCATTCCGCGACAAATTCCCAAAAGCGGTAGCTTCCGGTAAACATCACCACCATTCAAGAAAATCTTTAGGAGGGTGTATTCAAACAGGTCGCGCTTTTTCCCCTCTTCAGTTAATTTTACGAGCTCAATGTTCCTTTCAGTATATTCACGTAATTCAGGGCTAACTTCTTTAAGATAAAACCTGGGATGAATATCGGCTCCTCCTGGAATTAAAACAGAATCAATACTAGATA